>JAICOU010000029.1 GCA_025930495.1 Nitrososphaeraceae archaeon | reverse complement strand
TAATCTAATATGTGAATAAGGCAATACCTGTATGTTATTACAAACACAACCTAATGGATAAATTCCCAAAAATGGTAATAACAGTATGAATTTGAAACATGTAAGACAAAGAAGAGGTTTGGCTACAGTCATCACATCGGCCATTATGATGTCAGCAGTATGTATAATGGGTAGTGCAGGCGTTGTATGGAGTCAATCCTCACTATTAGGACAACAAGCAGATATGACAAATACAGCATCTAATTACATTAGTAAACTCGATGAATCCTTAATCTTTGAATATGTGTATTGTACTTCAGATCCATGTAATCAAATTAACGCAGTACTGACTAATGTGGGACATGTGGGATTGGATATAACTGAGTTAACGATCACCGATAAAACATCAGGATTTAACAAGATTCAACCCGTCATAAACGGTCAGATAATGCCAGAACAGAGCATAAAAGTTACAATAAATGATTCAAGTTTTTCATCATACGGCGTCTTAGATGTAATGGTAAAAACAAATAGAGGGAATATCATTATGACCCAAACTAATACATGATACTTTTATTGATTAAATAATATCAATCTTTCAAAGTGTAATGCCGTGAAATATAGAAGAGGTCTTAGTAGTGTCATTGGAATGATATTCCTTGTTGTGGTTTTAAGTTCTGTATTAGGATATTTTACATATGGAATACATCTTGTTGAACAAGTGAATGATCAAGTGATTACAAAAGGAATTGAAAGTGTTGACAAATCAAGAGAGAGTTTTGAGATTACAAATATTAGAATTGATGCAGGTAAATTCAACCTTACAGTTCAAAACACAGGAGAAATCCCAATAAAACTTACAAGGTTTTGGATTAATAACGTGACTGATGACTCATGGCCATTACAAAACTTTACAATAAATACAATTGCTACACCAAAACAAATCATCACAAATATTGGACAAAATACAAGTTTGTATGCACTTGATTCTCAAGCATATTCTATAAAATTGATTACCCAAAGAGGAAATAGTAAAGAAATTTCAATCAATTCCCCAAATCAAGAAAAATTAGATTTAAAATTAATCGCACTGCCTGAAACAGTACCTGATAAATTTAGAACAACATTGTTACTTACTGTAACTAATAATATGACAAATCAAAACACATTACTAAACATCAAACCAATTATGAATATTCCTGAGGTGACTGGTAATATGGTTGCAACTTTGATTACCCCTATGTTCCCAAACCAAATTTCAAATTTAAGACAAGGTGATACAGCTAGTTTTGTTTGGGTTTATGAAATTTCAGGAGATATTGAAAATTCTGTAATGTTTACAGCATCGCTAGAAAACGGGTACCCTGGAAATTCTGATTCTGCAGTTGTTTCTGTAAACGATGTTCTTTTATCACAACAATCCACCACCGCTCTAAGTGCCGTGGCTATATCAGGCCAAATCAATAAAGAGGTGTTAATTTTTCATACTGAAACAGATCAAACTCCTAATGGTGCATTCCAAATGTATCCCGGAGATCCTGATGTTGGTGGAAACACGATATCTGTAGAAACCGATAATCCTAATTTTTTTACAAACAATGGAACATCGGTAAATATTTCATCTGGAATATGGAATGCCACTTTGACATACTTTAGTGCACCATTTCCAGACAGTTTGATGGATAACAATGCTAACAACATGATACTCCATTTAGAATCAAATGGTAATCCACAAGATTCTACAGAAAACACATCTGGACATACATTAGGTTCGTCAAGTAATAGACCCTCATACCAATCTATAGGTGGGCCACATGCTTCTGGAGCATTTAGTTTTGATGGCAATGATTACATTCAGATTAATAAGCAATCCGCAAATGATGTCAAAAGAGCTCCGGATACGACATCATTGTGGTTTAAAGCAATAAACGGAATTAGTACCAAGCAAATTCTTTACCATGCATCAAAGAGTAACAACGATGAATATTATGAGATTGGAGTTGATGCAAATGATAATGTGTATTTTGAATTTCTAACTCAGAAAAACAAAATCCCTACAAAATGCATATCAGATGGATTTGATTATGAAAATGACAATTGGCAACATCTTGTAGCAGCAAGACCAACTGATCAATCATGTCAGTTATACATTAATGCGACATTAATCAATACCAGTAGTTCAGGGGATGGAGATGGAGACATCAGCGTTGAAGAAATATTTGTTGGTGCCGAAGACAGTAGTCCAAATTATGGATTTAATGGTATAATTGATGACATTTTACATTGGGATGATTATTCACTAAATTCTGGAGAGATTACAGATTTGAAAAATACAAACTATGGTAGTGCTGCTCATTTAGTTACTTTTTACATGAACAAAACTGACGAAAATGGAATTTTTGTATCAAATATTGCAACGGATTTCAACTACCCATTGAAATTTTTGGATGGTGAGAAAAATGGTGAGTTTTTGAACAGTTTCAATTATTCAAAAGCAATAAGTGCGGGGGTAAATTTTACAAATACTCAAAGACTTGTATTTGATATGGAATTTGACTCTGGACTAGATATGGATATGAGAGTAGATGACACATTGTTAACTGGGACTCCCGATAATTCATTTTTACAAATCCCTACTTCAGATTATCCATTTCGATCTTATCTGACAATAATAGGAGACCAACCAAATACATTTGGAATGTACAATTCTGGTCCTGAAACTACTTGGATTACATTTGATGAAACTAGGGTGACATTTGATGATGTGTCCAGTTCTAACACATATGCTTCACTACTTTTACAAGCAAACGGTACTGATGTTACATCAAATCAAGACAGTAAAGCATTTCCTGCTTTTACTACTCTAAATCTAACGTTTTCCTCAGCAAAAAATCCCCCATCCACATCAGGATCAGTTGGAATCATTCCTCCTGGAATTTATGTGATGAAAATGCATATTGAGGGATATGATGTTGAGGGAGGTAGTATTTCAAAGACAATTAATTTTGGAACTGTATTAGTAAAATAACACATTAAAAATTTAACTATTTTGAATATCATCAAATAGATTTTGCATCCAAAATCTCAATAATGAAATAGGTTTAATAATTTCAAGTTTAATTTTGAACATGGTAAAGACACCTGCTGAAATATGGAAAGATGAAATAATTCAATATAGAAAAAAATGTCAAAGTATTCTCCAATTATCTGATTCTATCCGATATGCAGGTGTGATAAATGCATATGGTAGAACATTGACAGGAATTGTCAGACCTAATGTAAAACCACTGCTAAAATCAGAGCAAGTCAAAAATGAATTTTTTATAATATCTACATTAATAACATTAAGAAAAGATACTGTAAGTGCGATTGGTAAATTAGATTATGTATTACTACAACATCAAAAAGTATCTATTGTAATTTTCCAAAAAGATGGCATGGCATATTATATCTCAATTGATAGAACAGAAAAAGATGTAGATAAAACAATTGCGTCTATTAAAAAAATACTCTAAGCTGGAGTAAATCCGTGATAACCACTTGTCTGTTCTGCTTTATCTTCAAAAATTGGCTCAAATAACGAAATCAAATAATCATCAGGATCTAAAATGACTGCATTTTTTCCTGCATCTCTATCTACAACATCTCGATAAATTTTTACACCTTTTGATTTTAATTCATCAATTGCAGATTTGACATCTCCTACCAAAAATCCTATGGTAATTCCATTTTCAATAGAACTGCCTATGTGTTGAGCAGTTAATGATGCTGGATGTAAACTCAATAAAGCCCCTGAAGTTCCTAAATCTACCCAAGATCGTCGTTGTCTCTTTATTGGAAGTCCGATAAGTTCATGATAAAATTTGATGGATTTATCAAGATCTTTAACTGCTAAAATAACATTCCCTACTTTTTTGATATTCACAAGCAATATACTCTCAAGTATGTTAAATTCTTTGTCATTGAACTTCTATCATAGTTTCAGTTCTTTCTACACCATTAATTTTTTGAATTTGATTAGTAACATCTTTGATTTTTCCTAGGTCTTCTACTTCAATAATAGCTACAGCATCAAATTGGCCACTTGTGGGAAATGAATCATAAACTGAATTGACCTTGCGTAGTCTTGCGGCAATTAATTTTTTAGGGGATTTTACCAATACTATTGCTCTTACCATCCCATGTTTACCTCAACTTCAATTAATGTCTCAGTGGTTACAATTTCTATGATTTTTTTAAAATCTATTACGGTATTGTTGATCTCATCAATATTACCATGTAATACCACAGTGATATCTGCACGACCAGTAACTATCATTACATCTTTTACTATTTTACGTTTTTTCTTTAGAATCTCAACTACTGTGTCTACTTTACCTGGTTTCACAGTAATCAGACACAATGCTTTCATATTTGATATGTAACACTGGATCGAATAAAGATTGCTTTAGTCATACGCATCTTGAGATCTAGACTCTTCAAGATATGCTCTTCTTTCTTCATTTACTTTTTCTTGATCAATGGTGATATCATCATCCACTATTACAATACCCATATCATCACTTTGTTCTTCTTTTAATTTTTTTGCCTTTGATTTTGCTGCTTTAGCCTTTGGTGTGGTTACTTTTGCCTTTGATTTTGTTGTTTTAGCCTTTGGTGTGGTTACTTTTGTCTTTGATGCTGTTTTCTTTGTTGCCTTTTTTTCAGTCATTAATGTCGAAAAACAAGAGGTTACCCTGTTTTTAAATATTATGCAGAATAATTCTTTTAAAAAAAGTAGAATCTAAGACGCATATTTTGATAATTTATACATATTAAATCAAGGACACTGTACTTGTCTAATATAGGATATTTCTGGAAAATTAATTGAATCAAACAAATTCTATTAATTCATAAGTTTTGGAGAAATTTTGTGAGAATCATTATTAAATTAATCTAATCAGGATAAAACATCCAATGACGTTTCCTTGGAATGCAGTTTGTTTTGAATTAATTGCATAAGAAATTCAAGATTTCATGATGTGGTAAATTTATGTTTTTTTGTATCTAAAATCAATCCACATCTAGAATTTTTATCTAAATCTCAGTTATCGCTAAAACATGATGTATGAAATATAGTGATACTGACTATTAAAGTCAAAAAAACTTCATGACGTTAAACATAGTAAATGAATTCTACCTTGAATAAGTACAGATGCATACATGTTTTTGAAGCATTGAAGTTATTTGTAATCTTAAAAAGTAAAAGATGCCAGCGGGGGGATTTGAACGCCCGACGGCCCGGTCTTCAGCCGAGTGCTCTCCCAGGCTGAGCTACGCTGGCACAACAAATTTGCTTTGAGTTGAGGAATTAAAAGTTGTCTTTACCATACTAACATAGCAAAAATACAAGATTGTAAAGCAATACATCTAAGTCAAATAAGGCAATTAAGAAAAAGTCGGTATTAAACAAGAACAATAAAAAGAAAAATTTAATCGGTAGTACCTTTTTTCAATTTATTTTTAACTGCCTCTTGTACTTCACACTCTAATTTGTCGCGTTCTTCAATCAATAACTTTTTCATTTGTTTTTCAACATAATTTTTACTCATTTGTATCCACTAGTATACATAAGTACTAAGAAATAAGGGCTTGTATTAAATATAATAACCATACAAACAAATGACTATATCTTAAGATGTGTATATAAAATAAAATTATTGTTTGTTTATTTTGATAACTTTGATTTAATTTATCTAATAGCAAAAAATAATTTAAAATAGATAACTATTGCATTTTTAGACTTTCCAAATTATATCCTTTTTTCCACTTCTTTTATTTGATATACGTCCTAAAACAAAAAAAAGATCAGATAAACGGTTAACATATTTGATACAGTTATTATTGATTTTTTCTTGTTCACTTAGTAATACAAGACATGTCTCAGCCCTCCGGATGACTGTTCTAATATGATGAAGTTGAGATGCGACAATATTGCCACCAGGCAAGATAAAATTAGTAAGAGACGGTAGCTCTTTCTCGTAATTGTCAATGTGTTTTTCTAAATTACATATCATGTCTGATGTAACTCTATTTGTGTCATCTTCTAAGTTGGGGTTTGAAAGATCAGCACCAACTATAAACAATTCATTTTGAATTAAATTTAATAACATAACAATATCTTTGTCTAATTCATAAGACAACACAATTCCCAATCCGGCATTTACTTCATCAATTGTACCATATGCAATTATTCTTGGATGAGATTTTGAGATCCTAGAACTACCTTGTAATCCTGTAGTTCCATCATCTCCTGTCTTTGTGTAAATTTTCAATATTGTATAAAAAATACCATAACTATTATGTTGTTCGAATTATTTATTACCATTTACTTACAGATACAATTATTGTCTAAAGATATTTTTCCATATTGGAATTCAAAATTTGAAAATAATCATATAACAACCAAGCATGATACGATTATTTATCATAATTCTAAATTAGAATGTAACTTCCAGAAAATTGTACGAACTTGATTTTGGATTTTTTTTATACAACTGCAAATCTAAAAAGGATTCAACGCCAAGGCTGGATTGATAAATTATCCATAGGTAACCCAGAATCTGTTGCAGATCATACATGTTCTATGGCAATAATGGGAATGATCTTCTCAGATTTAGAAAATTATAACACTGAAAAAATTTTAAAAATTATTCTTTTACATGATTTAGCAGAATCAATAACAGGCGATATGACACCTGAACAAATTTCTAAAGAAGAAAAAACAGGCTTGGAAAATAATGTAATAAAAAAAATTCTAAATGATTTACCTCCAGTACTTCAAACACAGTACCGTATTCTTTGGGAAGAATATCAATCAAATAATTCTAAAGAAGCAAAAATAGTTCATCAGTTAGATAAATTGGAAATGGCATTACAAGCAAAAATTTACTCTAATGAGGGTCATTCTAAAGAAAAATTGAATTCTTTTTTTAATTCTGCAAGAGACGAAATAAATGATCCAAAATTACTAGAATTATTTAGAAAGATATTAGAGAAATAATCAAACATGTCTGAAAAAAATAAAGATGAATTAATTGAAGCGCAAAAACAAATTATCGGAATACTTTTTGAAGTTATAAAAAGATTACAAGCAAATAACGACTTAGATGAAGAATATTTTCAAATAATTTCTTCAGATAACAAAACAAAAAATCAAAGACTTACAAAAATACTAGATGAGAGAAAAGAAAACGCAAAGATAGTTGGAAGACTCTTAGAACAATTAGAGATTTAATTTTCACAACATGAATCTTAATCATCTGAAATAATTTTCAGTCTTGCTGTTTGTTCATATTTGTCTTGAATGTAATGAGAGAGATTTATCACTCTAATTCGTGTTGCCTTGTTTGACCAACTGCCTTCATTTTCAAACCATGATTCAATGTCATCGACATCATACCTTTCGCCACTTTTGAGAATATCTCTAAAAATTGATTTGATCTCTTCTATTTCTTGTTCTTTTAAATTACTTTTATCTTCAACAATAATGGTAATTTCATTTAATTTTATTATCACATTATTTGTAAGAGGCAGGATTCTATCACATTTGGAAGATATAACAGTCTTTTGAGACATTGTTTTTATAACAAATGCATCTTCTTTGAGTCATGCAATATTTTCAGGCTTTAAAAACAGGACAAAAAAGAGTTGCAAATGCAAGAAAATACCTAAACCAATTAACCAATGGAAAGGCAATGCCTGCACTTGCATTAAGAGATAACAAATCAAATGTATGGGAACCAGTAGGAGAAGAAAATCTTTACGCATTTGTTGATGAAACAGCAGGATTTGTTTTAACCGATAATAGTGGATACATACTTGCACTAGTGGATAAAAATGGTATTTCTAAAACAATTGTTCAAGGAGTGACAAAGGAACAAAAAGAAACTCTTGAACAATCATTCCAAAAAGACAATATTTTAGAATACAAAGGCAAAGTAATACTTCCAGTATAGTCAAATTGACAATTTTTTACCAAGAATAGTCAAAAAAAATCAGCGTAAAGCTTTTGTTATCAATGTATGTAGAAGAATAAATGACAAAATTTTCTCAAGAGATTGAAGTTAGCGGTCATCTTATTGATTCATCTATTCTCACAAAAATATTTGATAAAATCATGGATCTACATGGTGAATTTCAAGTAGAAGAAATCAATATAGGAAAAAAGAAGAAGGATCCATCATATGCACGATTATTAGTTACTGGGAAGAATCAAAAACATCTAGATGAAATTTTAGAAACAATTCATCGAGAAGGAGCAGTCTCAAAAATACAAAAAGGAATTTTGCTAAAAAAATCACCAAAAGACATGGTTATGCCTGATGATTTTTACAGTACTACAAATAATCACACACAGGTTTTTCATAATGAAAAATGGATTCAAGTTGAAAATATGATGATGGATAAATGCATTGTAATCAAAGATAACAGAGCGTTTTGTGTACCGATAAGAGATGTAAAAAAAGGAGATGAAATAATAGTTGGTGAAGGTGGAATCAAAATTACTCCACCTGAGCGTCCAAGAGAGGGAGTAAATGTCTTTGAATTTATGGGAAGTTCAAGTTCCAGTGAGCGGCCAACTCAACATATTGCAAAAAAAGTAGCAGAAGACATATACAAAACAAAAAAGAGTGAAGGAAAAATAATAATTGTTGGAGGTCCCGCAATAGTCCACACTGGTGCGGCTGATGCGGTTGCAGATTTGATAAAATTAGGATTTATTGATGGAGTTTTGGCTGGAAATGCGTTAGCAGTTCACGATATAGAATATGCCACATTGGGAACGTCACTTGGAATGAATGTCCATGATGCAACTTTGGCATATCGTGGACATCGAAATCACATGGAAACAATAAATGCAGTTTTTCGTGCCGGTTCTATTGCAAATATGGTTAAAACAAAAAAACTAACACGTGGAATAATGTATCAATGTGTAAAAAATAAAATCCCTTTTGTATTGGCAGGATCTATTCGTGACGATGGACCATTACCAGATGTAATTACAGATGTGGCAGAAGCCCAAAGAGAATATAAAAAAATGCTCAAGGATGCAAATATGGTAATCATGATTTCTACAATGTTGCACTCTATTGCAACTGGAAATATGTTACCTGCAAATGTCAAAGTTATAGTAGTTGACATCAATCAACCAACTGTTACCAAGCTTATGGATAGAGGAACATGGCAAGCATTGGGCATAGTGACCGATGTAGGTGCCTTTTTACCAATGGTTGTACAACAGATCAAAAAACAGAAAAGATAGACTATGGAGTTAATCTTGGATGTTGGATATGCATCCCATCTCCATTGATAATCAAGGGATGAATTTGTTCACTGTGTTTAATGCCACGCATTTTAGTGACTTGAATTGTTCTTTCCATTGTGTCTTCTTTTCTAGTATGTCTTAGCTGAATAATTCCAGACATAACAAACCACTCCAAAGGAATCTCGTTGTTTTCAGAATATTCTGATATTATTAATGATGTTACTTCATAATTTTCCAATGCCTGGATCATTCCCTGTAATCCTTGTCTCATGTAAAATTTATCAGAATACTGCATTGCCAGAATTGTAATTGAGTCAATTACTATTCTTTTTGCTTCTACTCTTTTGATGCTGCTTAAAAGTAATTTTGTCAAATGCTCAAATGGTATCTGCTCTCCTCTGTACAAAGAATCATCTCGTCCAATTAACTTGTCTTGAATTTTAAACGGTCTTGCATCAATCATCAAGATTTTATCTTTACTAATTAGATCATCAAAATCCCAACCAAATGACTTGCAGTCATTTTTTATCTCATCAATATTTTGTGACATGGTAATGTATACGCCTGACTCATCAAAATCTTTGGCACCAGAATATAGAAATTCTAATCCAAATGTTGTCTTTCCACTGCCAGGTGGGCCTGAGATTATTACAGAACGATCTTTTTTCAATCCTCCAGATATGATTGAATCCAGCCCAGGTATGCCTGTTTTTACTTTAGAATATGTAAAATCCATATCTACAGTAAGAAATGATAATTTTCTATATAAAGAGAGAGACTAGTTTGATTCTAACAAGTAATATTTTCTTAAACTATTACAGGTGAATGTTCTTGGAATTTGTCCAAAGAGATTCAAATAGTAATTTCATTGAATATACCAAGGATTTGGAGTTTGTCCACATTGCAAATAGCTCTGTAGTGGAATTTGCGTTTTTTGTAAAGAACAATAATTCTGTGTCATCTTTTAGGATAAAACAAAGGTGATTTTGTATGTCCTTGTCCAGTTTTTTAATATTCTTTCTTTCCAAATTATCAAATATGTATGTAGTTTTTTCAGAGCATGCACTTAACAATCGGAATCGCTGTTTTGACTCTACAAAAGATTCCAAGAATTCACCATGGTATAATCTGACGTAGTCTTTCTCAGAACCAAGTATCAAAAATTCATCTTTAAAGTTATCAGTCATTTCAGTAATTTTTGATTGGATTTGGTTTGCACCTTGTAGCATTTGGAATTTTTCTTCAATCTCATCATGTAGTGAATCAAAAGTTGGAATATTATCCCATAATTCAGATAATCCTTTTTCCATGTATTCAAGGGATTTTATTCGTTCTTTTTCAGAGTTTACTAGAATCCATATTGCTTTGTTTAATGGTAATGCAGTAAATTGAATCGGATGCTGAAATGTAGATAAAACAATTCCCTTGTTTTGTAATGCTGAAAGTAAGTGATATGTTTCAGTTCTAGGTAGTTTGAGGGCCTTGCATACTTCAGGAGCAGTCTTTGCACCGTACTTTCCAAGATAGATAAACACCTTACTTTGATTAGATGTAAGTCCATACTGTAACAATTCTACTTGAACTTTTTCTATAGATAATTTGTACTCGTACATTTGAGTGTCAGGTGTAGAGTCAAATATCGAAGTCTGGGCTGTTTCGTTTGTCATGTTTTTTCTGGATCCTCAGTAAGAAATGACTAGACTATATTGTGGTATAGCTAAGAAGATTTGATCGGATCGATCGTATTTCTTACTTTCTTTAAATATCAAATTATTACAAATTAGGATATAATTTAGCATAAAAATTCATTAAACTCCTATTTTTATTATATTTTCTTGAGAAATTGCCATACCAGAGTAGATCGATTTGAATGAAAAATTCTTCCTAATATCGCTTGTTTTTAGAAATGATATCTGGAGAGGACCACTTGAGCCATGAAATGCAATACATGCCATGTCTTCTTTTAGTCCTTTTTCAATTATATTATTCAATGCAGATAATGTCCTTTGAAGAGTTTCTAGTTTTGATTTTAATTCATCTATTGCCTTAAAGTACAATTCAAGTTCTCCTTTGAGTCCAATTCCATTGTATACCATTATTTGATCTAAATTGTACCAGTGTTCACTGCCTTTTTTGGATGGTTTTTTTGGTTTTTCAATATTCTTTTTTTCAGCATTTTTTTTATTATTCTTAGGATCATCAATTTTTGCATCTGGTTTCTTTTTATCTGTGGGGGCGCTATCTAGTTTTGATTTTAATTCTAAAAACTCCGGGTCGTCTTTTGAAAATTCTTCATTTATTCTAATTTTTTCACCTAGAATATTAGAGTATTCGTTTATTGATTGCTCTATACTCTCTATCTCTTTTTCAAGACTTGATTTCAGAGAACTGATGGTGTTATATCTCTGAATTAACTTATGCAATGTTTTCTGGAGTCTCCGTTATTGATTTTATGTTTGGTAAGTTTTCTTTTAGTTGAGAAAGTATGTTTAGTTGTTTTGTGGCAGTTCTTAAGAAAGTAATTTTTTCTGTAAGGTATGTCTTTTGTCTTTGAATCAAGTCTATTAATTGCGGTGTGACATATTCAATAATTTGTGTGATCATTTCAGGAGAGTAGTCTGCAAATTGCTTAGTCTCTGTTTTGCCTGTTGATAGTTTAATTACCAAATCTAAATTAGGTAGCAAAGTTATGGTGCTATCTGAAGGAAGATTAAATATTTCAGGATGGATATTTACTGAAAAACTCAAAAATTCAGTAATTACTGCAAGTGCATTATGAAGATCATCAATGATGTTGGTCTTTTGATCTTCTAGCTCATAGATTTGCATTGATTCTTCAATCAATGTATTTAGCTGTGCCAGTGTACTGGTTAGTGTAACGTTAGAATCTACAGTCATGCTATGCTCCGAATTTGTGGCAGGTACATTAGGGTCTTTAGATTCACTTGATTGCAATACATTGTGACTTGTTGAAAATTACATTAAAACTTGTATGTATTTGGATGTTACAGATATCTCGCTTGATTGTGTTTATCATGCCTAATTTGTTGTTTTAAAGAAAGAATCATTTCGGTAGGCATTAAAAATAGACAATACATGCGAGCCTGAGGAAGTTGTTTCTTAAGATGTACATTCTAAAATTTTGACTGCAGAGTTTGAAATTTCAAATGATTCAGTTGAGAATATGGATATGACTCATCCAACAGTAAAGATTAGTTGTTACATATTTTAGAACTAGTAATTTCTTAATTATAGCACTAAATCATTCGTTGATAAATTATGGCAACACATAGTAAACAAAAATTTTATGATGTGTAATTTATAAAATAAATATTTTAAAACTTGTTAGAATATGATTACTCATCTATCCAATAAGTAACCTTTTGATTTATCTTGCTTATCTCTGCAGATGCTCCTACCACGACAATTTCATCTATAATGCCATTTGCCATACCAAATTTCCTCTCAGATGTGCCAATCTGTAAAAAACAGAATCCATATTCACATCCCATTTTATCTTCATATTCTTCTACAATTGATTCCCCTTCAGTTTGTATGTTTAATGATATGTCAAAGTCATCAAATTGTGTAGTTCTAATACACTCCCCTAATTTCTCATCACCGGTGTTAAATTCTATAGATGCCTTATTTAGTGCTGAAATTTTAACAATCTTATCTGAAACATGTGGACAAATACCTGTCTTTATACCCTCGTTAGTGCGTACACTATAAACCATGGAAAATTCCTTACTATCCTCAATAGGCAGAATTGATATTAAGAATACACCAGATTGGTTAACCCTTGCGCCATTTCCTTTCGATGTAAATGACTGTTGTTCATCAACGGTTCTAGCTTCTACAGTAAAGATCACAGTAGTCATTAATAATGCGCTTATAGCAAATATCACATATGCGTAAAGAACTTGATTTCGCATGACATTATTATGTGTAATGTGTACTTAATGATTTGTCTAAATATAATATTACACAAATACAAAAATATGATCGTGTGATCGCCAATGACATTCTAAGGAATTACTTGCACTCCTGCTTCAGATAATGCAGAAGCAGTTTGAAGAGCAGATGCTGCAGTCCAATCAATATAGACGCTGGTTGTTTGTAATACGTATAATTTCGTGGTTGAGACAGTTGGAGCTGTTGCAGAAAATTGGTATGTTAGATAACCAGAATTTGTCGCATTGGTACTACTGGGAAATGGTTTTGTTGCAGTTTGTACAGAGATTACATAACTACCATCAACATTCTGGACTATAGATGCGGGTTGCCATCCCATATTACTTCCGTAACTCGCAACATTTGTAAAATCACTTGGAACCAATATGACTAATTTAACATATGATTCATGGACATAACTACTTGAGTTTTGAACAGTGGCATTGAAAATTTGAGGTGTTTTCCCGGATGGGACATTTGTGATTAAATAGCTCCAATTATTTGCAGGACTAGTCGCGTTTGAAGTATAAAATACATTTATTGTTGGAAAGGTATTTTTAATTGAAATTGGATATAGTACAGATAATTTCCCTTCACTAGTCAGAGCTTGAATTGTAGCAAATAATTCCCCTGGTGCAGATCCTAATCCGGCAGCACCCCCTTGTATTTGTGCTCTAAAATTACCTACACTTCTAGCTGGAATAGTAAGTGGTGTGGCTCCACCTTCCCATAATAAGATTGGATCCCCGGTTGTTTGAAGACGCCATTTAAGATCAGTTGGGTCACCCTCTATTAAAGTACCACCAAAAAAATTCCTTCCTGGAGTTGAAACACTAACTGCATAAATATCTACAGATCTATCTAGAGGATTAATTATCCCAATACCCCATTTTTGGTATCCTCCACTAGAACTAGCTTGCACCGGATTTGGAACTCCACTGATTAGAATTCCTACACGACTTGCAGCTTGTGACCATTGTGAATTTGTTGCTGCTGCAGATTCTTCAGTTAATTCGTTAGTCACATTAAATAAAAAAAATGAACCTTGTGGTGCATCAGTATATGAGGCATTAAATGGGATTATTCCTACTGTTGTTGGTGCTGTGTATGTCCAAGTAAAAGCAGATGTACTGCCTTGTGGTAATGCCGTAATACTTGATGGGATAGGACCATTGACTACAGTCATGTTCGTAGTAGAGTTCATTAGAGGTATCAGATTTGCAATATTATTTCTGACTGTACTGTTATTAGTGATTAGAGAAGCAATTGTAAAATCTTCACCAGGGGCAACAGTACCGGGTGCTATCACTTGTATTCGAGTTGAAACATTTGGAGATACTTGAAATGTTGCTGCGTTTCCTCTCTCTGTAATAATTTTTAAATTATAACTTGTAGAGGAACTTGCAGAAATACTTGTAGATTGACCAATATTGTATTGTTCTTCACCTGGATTAATTCTAATGTCTAGTTCTGCCTTTGTATCAGAAGGGGTAGGCAAGTCTTGATTACTTACCCACAAACGAGTAAGATGTACTGGTAGAGAACCAGTATTGGAAACTGTCATGTTAAATTTTCCACCATCAATCGTAACTTTGGAAATATCAATTCCCTCACGTCCACGGTCAATGTTTTCAGATTCTGAAACAATAACAGATTGTGAAAAATTATCAATTGAATTCATACTATATGTAACATAAGTGATAACAGTTGTAGTTGCAATTACAAAAAATACTGCACCTACGACAGTACTTAATCCTCTTCTAGTTCTCATGGAGAATTCACCTGTGTTTTAAATTGAGTGTCTCTTGCAGTTATAATTACTACCTCATAAGGGGTATTTGCAATCCACCCAAACGTTTGATTTATTGAAAGCATGGTTCCTGGTTTGATTCCACCATTTGTATGTATGAATGGGTATGTTGTATTAGAAGTCATATTAGTAATTTGTATTTCAGTTACATTAAGACCGATAGTTCCTATGTTATTCATTGTGATATTCATAGAGGGGCCAGTGCTGCCAAACCAAATATGTTCTATGAATATCTTTTCATTGATTTTATTATAGTTATCAGAAATTGTCGAATCTAAATCTTGTTGATGTTTGGTAAGATTCATGTTTGCCCAAGCAACTATCATTATTCCCATAACTGCAACTGCAGATAATAATATTGCACCTGTTACAATACTACTTAGTCCTCGTTTAGTTTTTTTATGAAGGTGCATTTTCTTTAATTGATAATTATGTATTTTATTCTCCTATGTATCTATATTGTATCTACGCGCTAGGCTGGACAATATCAGGATTATCTGGTTCTGGATCACCTAGTTCAGATATTTCAGATTCTGAATCTGATGTATTTTCTTGTATTGGTGCTTCAATCTCCTCATTTGTTTTTGATGATATATCACCTGCCCCCATTCCGCCGATTTGATGTGGAGGGCAAGACACGTTGAGGCTTTTTGAAAGCAAGAAAAATGTTGGAAATAATTCCTGGTAAATCACAGAGAGAATTTTTGGGACATCGTTTTCATCTTTAGTAAGGATATCATCACGTTCTTTTGAATCTCCGGTCATTTTGGTTATAC
>JAICOU010000075.1 GCA_025930495.1 Nitrososphaeraceae archaeon | reverse complement strand
TCGGCTGAAAATTCCCTATTTGACAATCATTTTTCTGGCTCTATGGTAGTTGAAGTTGTAATCAGAGATTCAAATCTTCAAGATACAGATGAAGGAAAAGGTGAGCCTGATGTTACTATTAATGGTAAATCTTTACGAATGGTTCAATCTACTGATGGTAATTGGTATGCATATTTTGCAAATGTTGACAAGGCAAAAACAGCAGATTCTACACAATCTGCTACTTCTGGTAAAGGTTTAGACTTTGGTGTTTTTTGTGGTAGAGATACTGCATTATCTGTTTTTGGAATTTCTCTTTCTGAAACTGATGGTTTTGCTGTTCCAAGAAATAATGGTTTGTCTGGTTTTACAAATGGTGATACTTCATTTAATCAATGCACTGGAACACCAACAAGTTCTACCAATCTTAATAATGTTGTAAGAAATGCAAAATCAATTAACACTAATTCAAATATCCCTTCTGGCCAAATTGGACTAGATTCAGATGCCTGGCCATTAATCCAACTCTTTTCTTTTGGTGATGTAACAATTCAATATAATGCTGGAGGAAATCCCCAAAGTGTTATTCTTGAATATGATGATAGTGTAAATGTTTCTCTGAACATAGATAGAAATCTATATCCACAGAATTCAGAAGTTTTTCTAACTATAAATGATTTTCAATTAAATCAAGATCCAACTGATGAAGATTCATGGACATTCAACATTGATTCCACAATTGCCACTTTTTATCAAGCATATGATGATTCTGGTTCTGATTCTGCTAACGGTAATGCAGGATTAGTAAATTTGATTCCATATCTTTCTAATTTGGGTTTTCAAGATAATGGACAACTTTCAATTACCTTGGGAAATATTATGGAATTAAAATCAAATGATGAGCAACCTGATACTTCTGTTGATGATGCAATACCTGGAAATTCATTTTCACAAATTGTCACTTTGGTAGAAAATGGTCCAAATTCTGGAATATTTGATAGTGCTGATGATAATGATGAATCTATAATTGCAATTCTTGGCGATGCTCCAAGAGGTCAAACTGGGCAAATAGAATACAATCAAAAATCTATTTCTGTTCTTACAGGTTCTTCGACATCTTCTGTTTCAATAAATGCGCCTATTTTGACTGTTGGTGATGGGTCCAAGTCATTAAAACCTGGAACAAAATTTCCTGTATCTCTTCTTGATCCTGATCAAAACATCAATTCAGGAATTAAAGATGATTTGGATGTTTTTCGAGACACATCACTTATCCCCACACTTGAGATTGGAAATCCCATCACTCTTGGAAGCGCATCTGATGTGCAATTTCATTCCTCATCAACAACATTAGTTGGCGGTGATACATCAAATTCCTTAATACCTGACACAAATTCTGCAAGGTTGTTTATAGATACATCAAATGTAGCCATTTCTTCTTTTGAGCAAATCTCATTGAATCTTGGAGTTTCAGCATCTGACTTGCAATCTACTCTGATAGATTCTTCTCTTTCAAATACTGATGGAACCAATTGGCTAAATTATGACTTAAGATCTTTTGCGAATGATTTTGGAATTACTGATTTTACTGATACTTCAATTACTCTTTCATTTGCAACTTTGGGTTCTTTACCTATTACTATAATTGATTCTGGAGATTTATCTTCGTCACATGGATTAATTCAACTGGATGATTCTGATATTCAAGCAATATCTAGCAGAAGTGGAACTGTGTATCTTGTGATAAATTTTGATTCATCTAATAACAATTCTGGAGTAGGAAATATTTCTGCTGAAACAAATAATCAACCCATTGTCTTTGATTTATTTTCATTTGGACTTGATAATGATAATGATATCAACAACGCCATTTATCGATTTGAATTAGAAGAGACAAATGATAACTCTTCAAACTTTGTTGGTTCTATTGAATATGCTGTAACCAACCAACTCAATATTTTAGATCCTAACTTCATTAAAACAATAAGAACAATAGATAATGAAATTAAATTTATTGTAACTAATAGATTAGTTGACGAAAAAGGAATTTCTATTTCTTATTCTGATTTAGATAAAGTTGGAGTAATTACAACAACTTCTACTAAATCTGACATTGTTACTAATTCTGGTGTTGTATCTACTGGTTCATCTACATATAGATTTGGTCAACCCGTAACAATTACACTAAAAGATCCTGATCTTAATTTGAAAAGCGACAATGTTGATATCTATCTAGTAAATGATGATCCCAATTCCTCAAATGTAGATACTGTTGGTAAAGATGGAGATATTTTGTTGGAGATTTTAATTAAAGATATTCGATACCAGCGGTGTACTGTAAATGGGGTTGAATATGGTGGTTTGGCTTCTACAGGTTTTACTTTAGTTGAAACTGGGCCTAGTACTGGTGTGTTTGAGGGAGTATTCAAAATGCCTTCCCAGATTTGTAACGAATCTGGAACAAAATTGATTTCCACTGCTGGAGGCAATCTTGATGCAAAATATCATGACTCTAGAGATGTCTCTGGAAATTCAAACATATTCAGTTTGTTACGAGATAAATACACTACACAATTTTCAAATTCTCCACAACTAAGCACAAATAAAATTACAATACCATCATCAGGTACTGAAGAAATAATTTTATCTGGTAGTATTGTTAATCATAAAAGAGGCATTCCTTTAGCTATAACTTTAACACATCCTGACGGAGTTGTTAAAATTTTTACTGCAATTCTATCCAATAGCGGTAGTTATCGTGCAGCATTTTCAATTAATGAAAATTCTTTACCAGGTGTTTATACAATTCAATTATCTCATGATGACACTAATGTTGGACTAGTTTCATTTACTGTTTCTACTCAAAATATTCCTGATTGGGTTAAAAATAATGCAAGACAATGGTCTTCTGCTTCTATTTCTGATTCTGAATTTATTGATGGGTTGGAACAAATGATTAGAGATGGAATTATTGTATCTCCAAAAGAAAATCCAACATCTGAAAGAGTAATCCCTGATTGGGTTAAAAATAATGCAAGATGGTGGTCTAGCGATCAAATTTCAGATGATGACTTTATAAAATCACTTCAATACTTGGTCAAAAAAGGCATAATTCGGGTATAATCAGGTCAATTTTTATTTCATTGAATACATAAATACCCTCAAACCTGATTCAAAATGAAAATGAAACTTGGGGGTTTCCTAGTATTGTTCGTAATTTTATTATCTTATGGTTTTATTGGACCTATACATGCTTTAGGTCCGGAAGATTGTGAATCTGACCAAGTATGGCAAGGTAATGCATGTGTTGATGCTATAGATCCTCCAAAAAATGATCTAAATTTACAAACTGACAAAGTTCTCTATGGACAAGGTGGCGTAGTTGTTATTACTGGTATGATACATAATATTGAAAACCTTAGTACTGGTGATGTTGCAATTATTGTTCGAGCACCAGATAATAATATTGTCACAATAGCTCAAGTACATCCTAATGCTGATGGTTCTTTTCAAACAAGTCTCAAAGCAGATGGTCCACAGTTCAAAGCACCTGGTGATTATACCATTCTTGCTAATTTCTCTGGGTTAAAATCTACAATTACGTTTGAATTCACTGGTGGCTCTGGCGATATTATCTCTGGAGGTGAACCATTACCAACACCTAAACCAACACCTAAACCAACACCTGAACCAACACCTGAACCAACACCTGAACCAACACCTGAACCAACACCTGAACCTGAACCTGAACCCACTTGTGGTCAAGGTACTGAATTAGTAAACGGTATTTGTCAAGTTGTCAAAACTTCGGGCGAAGGAAAATCTGGATGTCTAATTGCAACTGCTGCATATGGTACTGAATTGGCTCCTCAAGTACAATTCCTTAGAGAAATCAGAGATAACACTGTAATGAGTACTACATCTGGTATGGCTTTCATGACTGGATTTAACCAACTATACTATTCATTCTCACCTACAATTGCTGATCTAGAAAGAGAGCATCCTATGTTCCAAGAGGCAGTAAGAGCTTTTATCACTCCTATGATTTCTACACTTTCAATTATGACATTAGCTGAAGATGGTTCTGAAGCTGAAGTCTTGGGATTGGGAATCTCTGTAATTGCATTAAACTTGGGAATGTACATTGCAGCACCAGCTGTAATTGGATTCAAAGTTCACAAACACTTGAAATCCCGAAAATAACTCATAACTTTTTATTACAACTATAAAATTCACAAAAACTGGATAAAATGATCTCAACGTTTTTTACATCGGAATTAAGATAAACACAAGACAGGTAACAATATGAAAGACAATATCAAATCGCTTTTAATCGGTTTCATTTTACTATTCATTTTATTGCCAAATAGTGTATTTGCTCAAAATCCTGACACTGATGGTGACGGCATTCCAGATTCTTCAGACTCTTGTCCAACTGATCCTGAGACAGTTAATGGATTTCAAGATGCAGATGGTTGTCCCGATGTAGTTCCACCAACTGACACTGATGGTGACGGCATCTCTGATTCAATTGATCAATGCCCAACACAAGATGAGACAGTTAACGGTTTTGATGATCTGGATGGTTGTCCCGATGTAGTTCCACCAACTGACACTGATGGTGACGGCATCTCTGATTCAATTGATCAATGCCCAACACAAG
>JAICOU010000023.1 GCA_025930495.1 Nitrososphaeraceae archaeon | reverse complement strand
TCCTCTATTGCATGTTTTCTTTTTTCGTGATCTTTGATAGCAACTGCCTCATTAATTGCATCGGCAAACACTTTTGGATCTCTTAGATAGTCTGGATGATTAAACATTATTTCATTTACTTTTAGTGCCATACCGTCCATTATGATTTTATGTTTAAAGTTTGAACTTCTTAAAATGCATGCCATTTCTTGAGAGCGCTCAACTGAAAACGACGGAATGAATAACACTCCTTTTCTGTCCATGACTTCATTTGCAAACTCAATTAGTTCTCTTTCGGATTCTTTTCTTGGTTTTTGTTCTGTCTGCGAATATGTGCTTTCAATAATTAAAAGATCAATGTCTCCTATATCCAAGTCTGCTTCACGAAGCATTCTTGAGCCATGTGTTTTGATATCACCAGTATAGAAAAGATGTTTTTTCTGAGATTCTACTAGTACAGAGCCGCCTCCAACTACATGTCCTGTTTCTCTTAATTCAAAAGTTGCATTGCCTTTGGTAACTTTTTCTCTGAATCCTATCTCTTTTGCATTTCGCATCATGTTGTTTAATTCAGGTAATCCAAATGGTTGAGCGTCTTTTGTAATTTTTAACATGTCTTCTATGAGCAATCTTGTTAAATCAAAAGTTGGTGGAGTTGCGTAAACATCAGTATTTCCACTTACAAACAGAGATGGTACATTTCCTGAATGATCAAGGTGTGCATGAGTGATAATAATTGCATCCAAATCTTTTGGCTTTACATGCAATGGATATTCTGGCGGTGTTCCACGTTTTCCAAATAACACCCCATAATCTAATAATAGATTTGTTCCATCACAATTCACCAAAAAACCTGAACGACCGACTTCGTTGGCAGCTCCTAAAACTTTAACTTCCAAGAAATAAATTGAATTTTTCTCTACGTTAAAACCTTCGTAGCATCGATCCGATCATTATGCATATAATAGAATCTACAAAAGCTTTAATTAGTGTAAGCTAAGACTCGATCGTCATGGGAAGAAGCTTCCAAGAATGGTTAAAACAACAAGATCAAGCAGTAGTTGCTAAAACACGTGCAGGCGACGAAGCAAACAAACCACTTCTTAACCAACTTAACTGGATCTGGGTTAACAATCTCATGAAACAGAGAGCAGACCTAAATCCATCTTCAGCTGAATTACTTGACTGGGTAACATCTGGTCAAATTGATGCAATGAGAAAATAAACGTGCTAAACACGTTATCTTTTTGTTTTTTATTATTTTACTAGTTTTTCTTCATACACAACATTTTGTAATCTAAATATGATAAATTGTATCTACGATCAATTTCATAACAGGGTTATGAATTTCGATTATGGTTTAAATAGGAACCCAGTATTGATGAAATTGTAATGCCAATAGCAATACTTCCAGACATTGATGAACAAAGATGTATCGGATGCGCACTATGTGTAGAAATCTGTACAACTCTTGGTCCAGATGTCCTTAGAGTAAAACCTGTTGAAGGCTGGAAGAGAGGTAAAGCATTTGTATTTTATCCAGAAAGATGTATTTCTGATGGAGCATGCATCGGTGTATGCCCAACAAAATCAATCTTTTGGATGAGACCAATGAATTACACAGCTGGACAACCAGTACCTCTTCACAAAAACGGTATCTTCATCAAAGGTTGGGCAGAAGACGCTGCACTATAAGCAGAATCTTTTAGCACACACTTTTTTCTTATTTTTAATTAAACAATAGATTTTTTCTTTATTTCTTTTGGAAGAATCTTCATAAAGTATTTCAAAAATTCATCTGTCTTATCAAAATAAACTTCTAAAAATTGATTGTTTTGGAAAAACTTTGTCCATGTGTTTTCAAATGTTGGAAAATCTTTTGGGTCAAAACTCAATCTTGAAGTTTCGTGATGCGCTGCAGGAAAAATATCAGAAATTTCAAGTGGTATTAATCCCAAATGTGGGCTGTATTGGCAAACTTGGATAGATTCAATGTCTTTGAATTTTCGTTTTAGTGATGAATATTCATGTGATAGATATGCTGGTTTTGTATTAGATTCCTTGGTTATGATCAAAGTTTTTTTCTTTGACTTGAACTTTCTAACGGTTTTATGATATGATTGGATCTCTGGACGATATTGATCCTCTTTTTCATACAGAAAAATTGCTTTTTCTTTGAATTTTGGAGTCGCTACTGCAAGATAATTAGAATTTTCAGTAAGAACATCTATCATTTCAAATAATTTTGGGTGTGCTCTTGCTTTTTTTAAGACATACTCCCACAATCTTCCTTCATGAATTGCTTGTTTTACCCTATCAACTTCAATTTTTATTGCGTGTAAATTATGTAGAGCAATCTCATTAATTTTCTCAGGATTTTCCATTTGGCGCAATTCATCAGGGGTATACTTTGAGCATATCTCACAATTGCATGGGAATACCGAAATATCTGAAAGATTTCGTGTCCCGTCATCAGTGATGTATCTTTCTTGTTTTGCATATAACATGTAAGAGGCAGAATCAAAAGTATCACAACCAAGGGCAACTGCAAATGGTATGGTTAGTGGATGTCCTGCACCAAAAAGATGCAGTGGAATGGAGTGTGGCATCTGTTTTTTTGCAATTATGATCATTTGTGCTAATAATTTGTATTCATATGACTCCATGAATTCTACTGGGCTTCCCAAAGCTAGCATCTTAAAACCCATGTCGACTAGACTCTTTGTTGATTTTGCTACAAGATCAAAATGTTCTCCACCTTGAATTGGTCCAATCCAGATTTGACCATTATTCTCACTATCTTCAAGTGTTTTTTTTGATACTTTGAGAGTATGATTAACATATGATTCAGCTTTTTTCCATGCAAGTCCATAACCTGTAGGTTTGTCTAACGGAATCGCAAAATCTGTAAGAATTTTTTTTTCAAAATCTGCCATCTCTGCAGGTGATACTTTGACATCCCCATATTCTAAAACTTGATATCCTCCAGAATCAGTCATTATGGCTCCATCAAAATCTATTATTTTATGAATTCCTTTTTTTTCAGCTTCATCACCGTAATTGTTTCTAGTGATGTATGCATTTGTAATTACTAAATCAAAACCAATCTCTTTTATTTTCTTGGATGAAATAGTTTGTTTTACAGGATGAATAACTGGCACATAAGCTGGCGTCTCTATCTTTCCATGATTAGTATGGATTACTCCAATTCTTCCAGCCAGGTCACTTTTCAAAATCTCAAACAAGTTAATGCTTCTCTATAGGAGCGTTATTTAATCAATAAGCAAAAAATTTTTTTAAATCATTTCGTTTTGTTACTAAATCAAGCCAATCTACTTCTTCACTTACTCCTCTTCTATTGATTATATCCAGTATTTTCTCTGTAACTTCTGAAATGCTTTTTCCTGTAACATCCACCTGGAATACCTTTGCTCCAAACTGATTTATTGCATCGTGTGCTATAACCCCTAAAATTTCACTACCAGTATTTTCTCTAGTCTTTTCTTCGGTGTACTCTCTTTTTTTATAAACCTCAATCAAATCATATGGATTTCTTCGTAAAACGATTACTATCTTTACTTTAACTGATGATAAAACATATGGTGCTAAATGCCCCACAATTAAACTAGGACTGGAAATTTTCTCTTTAATTATTTTCTCTAATTCTGATATGTCTACATCATTTGTGTCTTCATTTTTCTCAAATAATTCCGCATCTCTGGCAATACCGTTTATGTCATTAATTGATAATTTTAGATGCTTTGAAATCTCTTTTGCTATTGTATGTTTTCCTACGCCTGGATTTCCAGTAATCACTATAGACATATTGTGAACTACCAACGCCTAAAGGTGTTGGCTTCCTGCTTCATAGATCTCTTTGAAATCTCTACAGGCGTTACTTTCCGCAATTCCTGCGGTAGTTTATTTTGACTGAATATCTTCAATCCTTTTTGCAAGATGTTAATGCTTGCATTGTAATCTCTATCAATCACCAGATTACACTTGTCGCATCTATGAATTCTCACAGCTAGACTTTTTGGCACCTTGTTTCCACATCTTGAACAATCCATCGTTGTGTTTCTTGTAGGTACCTCAACAAACAATTTGCACTTGTATTCTAATTTTTGTAGGAATAAACTCCAACTTGAATCCATTATGCTTTGTGCTAATCTGTGGTTTTTCATCATGTTTTGAATTCTCAGATCTTCTACAAATACCACATCATAATGATTTGCGTATATTGATGAGAGTTT
Source organism: Nitrososphaeraceae archaeon (assembly GCA_025930495.1). Classification (GTDB taxonomy): domain Archaea; phylum Thermoproteota; class Nitrososphaeria; order Nitrososphaerales; family Nitrosopumilaceae; genus Nitrosarchaeum. Next base: position 13,639 of record JAICOU010000023.1, on the reverse strand, counting down.
GTGCTGAAAGTCATTTCTACGATTTACAATTCTTTCGTGGATTCTCTGCAAGTGTTGTATTGCCTTGAGTCTATTGTTTGATCCCTTCTTTCTTCTGGATACTTTTCTTTGTACTCTGACTAGCGGTTTTAACATCTTTTTGAGATTCAATGGGTTTGGTGTGGAATGGTTGTCTGAATCATATGCAAATGACTTTATACCAACATCTATGCCAACTGATTTTAAAAAGTTGATTTTTGGCAGATTCATCTTGACTAGTTCACATGTTATACATGCATGCCATTTACCTGATTTAGATTTGGTTACTATTACCTGTTTTATGTTGTCTGGTGTATCTCTATGTTTTTTTATTCTAATATCACCAATCTTTGAAAGGAATAGTTTGTTATTATTTAGTTTGAATCCTGACTGATTATATGTGAATGTTCTAAATTCATTGTATCTAGCAAATCTTAATTGTCCTGTCTTGTAGCCTTTTTTATTTAATTCAATCAATGCCTTTTCTGTTCCTTCTAATTGCGTTGATACCATTTGAAGCATCTTACTATGATATTGATACAGCCATGATTCTGATTGTTTCAACTCTGTTAAAATGTAATTCATATCGTTTCTGGAAAGAAATGATTTTTGAGCTTGCTCTACAAATTTGTTGTAAACCCACTTGCAGACATTAAGATTATTTTGTAATTTATATTCTTGATCTAAATTTGGATACAGTCGAAACTTGTAGTTTCTCATGTTTTTTGTTTCCATAATTATTATACAACATCTGGTTATTATGATATAGTTTGCTTTCATTTCACCTTAAAGGACGGTGATTTTCTCGTAAATACATTATAAAATCAACATGAACTGAATTAAACAATTTCTGCAATACTAATAAGTACAATCGAATTTTTGTGGGTATTGCAAATTGGCTTACTAGGAAAAGCAAATGTTGGAAAGTCTACATTTTTCTCAGCTTCAACTGAAACTCCTGTACCAATAGGTAATTTTCCATTTACTACAATTCAGCCCAACATTGGTGTTGCATATGTAAAAGCTGATTGTGCATGCAAACATTTTGGCATCAAACATCAAAACCAATTATGTGTAAATGGAACTAGGTTCATACCCGTCAAACTAATTGATGTTGCAGGATTAGTCCCTGGAGCACATGAAGGAAAAGGTTTAGGGAATCAATTTCTTGATGATGCAAGACAAGCAGAAGTCTTGATACATGTTGTTGATATTGCTGGGACAACTGACATTCAAGGACATTCTGTCCCAATAGGCACACATAACCCTCTTGAAGACGTTGAATTTGTTGAGTATGAATTTGATCAATGGTTTACAGACATACTTAGAAGAGAATGGGATAAGCTTACTAAAGAAATAGAACAAAAAAGAGCAAAAATAACTGATGGTATCGCAAAAAGATTCACTGGTTTGGGAATAAAAGATTATCAGGTACAAGATGTATTACATAAACTAGAACTGATTTCAAAAAATCCAAAGGAATGGAATGATTCTGATATCCAAACTTTTGTTAAAGAATTAAGAAAAAACACAAAACCAATAATAATTGCAGCAAACAAGGCAGATCTTTGCAAAGATCTTGATATAATTAAAAAAATCACTGACACCATCGTAATTCCTTGTAGTGCTGAGACTGAATTGTTGTTACGAAAAGCTGCCAAAGCTGGAATTGTAAATTACAAATCTGGAGATGAACAATTCTCGATAGTGGAAAATAAAGAAATATTGCCACAACAGCAAAAAGCACTGGATTTGGTAAATACGGTATTTTCAAAAATCCATTCAACTGGAATTCAAAAAATTTTAAACATTGCAGTATTTGATTTGTTAAAACTTATTGTTGTTTTTCCTGTAGAAGATGAAACAAAACTAACAAACAAAAATGGTGATATTTTACCTGATGCAAAACTGCTACCGCAAGATTCTACTGCAAAAGATTTGGCAGGTTTGATTCATGCAGATATTGCCAAGGGATTTCTACATGCAATTGACTGTAAAACAAAACAAAGAATCGGCAGTGATCACAAGCTAAAAAATGGCGATGTGATCAAAATTGTTTCAACATTAAGTAGAGGATAATATGATTGGTTTAGGCGTTGAAAGCACAGCTCATACCTTCTCTTGTGCAATATTGGAAAAAAAAGGCAAACAAGGAAAAATTCTATCTGATGTGAGAAAAATTTATCGCCCTCCTGAAGGTGAAGGAATTCATCCAAGAGAGGCATCGCGTCATCATGTTGAAAATAGTGCCATTGTGTTATCTGAGTGTCTTCAAGAGGCTGGTGTTACAATCAAAGATCTTGATATTGTCTCATATGCAGCAGGACCAGGACTTGGTCCTTGTCTAAGAGTCGGGGCAGTAGTTGCACGTTCCCTAGCGTCTTATTACAATATTCCAATTTATCCTGTAAATCACGCAATCGGACATATTGAATTAGGAAAACTACTTACTGGCGCAAAAAATCCGCTGGTTCTTCTAGTCTCTGGAGGACATACAATGTTACTTGCATTTCTAAATAAACAATGGCGTGTTTTTGGAGAAACTTTGGATATTACATTGGGTCAGCTACTTGATCAATTTGGAAGATCACTTGGATTTGCATCACCATGTGGAAAAAACATTGAAGATTTAGCTTTATCAACTTCTAATTATGTTCTACTACCATATTCTGTAAAAGGAAATGACGTGTCATTTTCTGGGTTGTTATCTGCAACAAAATCAATTGTGCAAAAAAGTAAAGCAGATGCATGCTTTTCATTACAAGAAACAGCGTTTGCAATGATTAGTGAGACCGTAGAACGAGCATTATCATTTACTAGAAAAAAAGAATTGCTAGTAGTTGGCGGTGTTGCTGCAAACAAAAGATTATCTGAAATGCTACAAGATGTTTGTAAACGACATGGTTGTAAATTTTTTGTAGCTCCACAAAAATATGCTGGTGATTGTGGTAGTCAGATATGTTGGACAGGTTTATTAGAATCACAAGTAAAAAAAGGTGTTTCTCTAGAAGAAACTTTTGTTACACAATCATGGCGATTAGATTCAGTTAAGGTGGATTATTGATTTTTATGTTCCTTTATCGCATTTTCAATGTTTTTTAGCCAATCTTTAGTATTGAACACTCCAAATTTGTATGTCTGTTCACCTTCTTTTGTTTTAGCAGTAAAGCATACTTTTTTTATCAATCTTCCTTCTTTCCAAGCTTTGCTTATATCGTTTAGTGGAACATCAGCTACAGTATCTCCAAAACGTTTTGAAAAATCCATCATTCTTGACTGTGTCTTATCAAATGCTAGCCTTCTATTTGTTAGTGTTAGTATCCCTGCACCAAGTTTGTCTTCGTTACAATCTTCTTGTTTTAGTCTTTTTTCTCCTTCTTCCATGATATCTTTTAATCATATTCAATAGGTTATAATTTTAATGAAAAAATCAAACAACTGATCTACATTTTAGAATTAAATCATACGTGATATAGTCATAATGTTATCAAAAATACAAACTACATACTGTGAATAAATAATAATATCAATTCCTAAATTTGATTATGCTCCAACTAGAAGATTAAATGATCTTTTTATCGACTTGATTGAATCTATTCATAACTCATCAACTAATACAATTCATCACTAAAAATTAATGTCTTTAACATTAAAACCGTAAATCCAAGTTAATGTATTATTAATATGTGACATGTATTATTAATAAATAACATGTATTATTAATATATTATTAATATATTATTAATGTATTATTAATGTATGATAATGTTAGATTACGCTTTATTGCTCTGGAAATGTGATTGATAATGGTTGATGATATCACAGATAATCATGAGAATCTAATAGAGAATAAAAAAACTACAGCTGAAAACATGATAGAAAGAGAACGAAATGAAGCTGAAAATTTGGTAGAAAGAGAACTAGTTGAAGCTGAAAACATGATAGAAAAAGAACGGATTGAATCTGAAAACATGATAACATCTGGACGTGTTGAAGCTGAAAATATTATGAATATTGCATTTGCTGAATCTGAAAATATAATATGTAATGCTGTACGTGAATCTGAAAATATAATAAATCACATAGTGACAGAAAACAAGAATCTGAAAGATAATGCATTGATCGAAATTAAAAATCTGAAAGAAACTGCAAACGTTGAAATTGCAAATCTGAAAAAATTGGTAATAGTTTCTACAGAGAATATAAAAAATATTGAAAAAACCGAAGTACACAATAGGAAAAAAGCTGCACAAACTCTATCTAATAATCTAAGAAGAACAGCAAAGATTAAAGCGGCAAATCTAAAACAAACCGCAAAAGTTACGGCAGAGAATCTAAGAAGAACCGCAGAAATAGAATCTACAAATCTAAAACAAACCGCAAATACAATATCTCTGAATTTAATAGAGAGTGCAAAGATAATATTTGAAAATATGAAAAAAATTGCAAATGTTGCATCTGATAATTTAATGGAACATGCAAGAATTAATTCTTTACAAACAATAAAATCTACGTATAATAACATGGAACAAATCAAAAAAATAAAATCTTTTCATATGTTCAAAATACAAAACAAAAGACAACTGACTGTTATCATCACAGTAATTATTATTATCTCAGGCGTTGGCTCATTTTATTTAAATGATCTAATGACTCTTGTTCCACATACATCTAGTTCTCTTTCAACAAATTACCTCATCCAAAATTTGCAGGGAGAACCTGTTGACACTTGGGTCTCTTGGAAAAAACCAGATGCTGGAGTATTTGACATCCATGTTCTAAATTCCAAATATGTTACACAAGAAAGACTGGATGCTATATTTGACGCAATAATGTCTGATAAAAAAATTGAATTGGATGACTCTATAATACATAAAGGTCCAAAAGGAACAAACTCTACTTATTATGCTGGATGGCATGGGGCACTAAACAGTATCACATCTGACACAAAATTCAACATTATCAAAACTATTCGCTTTCATGTAGATGATGAGGTTCCCACTGGTGACATCATGATTGAACTTACGAATTTATCAAACCCTGATGGATATGCTGCATATACACAGTCAATAGTGGACGAGTCAAATCATCAGATTCTAAAATCTACCATAACTGTTTATTATGTTGATAAAATCAACCTTGAAGAACTCAAAACGCTGATGCGACATGAATTAGGTCATGCATTTGGATTGGCACATTCAACTGATCCTGAGGACTTGATGGCTCCAATAATTACTACTGATTATCCATACATCTCGGAATGTGATTTGGATGCAATAATTGACTTGTATGACGGCGGAGAATCAAGCAAGGTAATATGTGAGAAATAATCATATTTTCTATGACTTATTCCGCAATGGAATCTCTACACTTATGATATTTCTATCATCTTATACAAAAAAAACGAAATCATTTTTGATAAACAAAGTTCTTTACAACAGATTATTGTGAAATGTACTCAAAATAAACTCTAAATTATAACATTTCAATTAACTATTTAATGAAATTGCTAAAAAAGGGAGCCGAAGCTGATATCTATCTTACACGATGGGATAATTTACCTGCAATACTAAAAGTCAGAAAAGCAAAAAGATACCGTAACCCAATTCTTGATGCAAAAATTAGAAAACAAAGAACAATTAAAGAATCTCAAATAATTTCAGAAGTAAAATCATATGGGATTCCAACACCACTTGTCTACTATGTTAATTTAAAAAAATCATCTATTACCATGCAAGAAATTCCAGGCAAACCTGTTCATGATTTGCCTGATTCAAAGATAATTGAGTTATCCACGGAAATTGGTAGACTTGTTGGAATGATGCACAAAAATGGCATAATGCATGGTGATTTGACCACATCAAATTTCATCTTGTATAAAAATAAAGTATATGTAATTGATTTTGGATTATCGCAAAAAACAATCAAACCTGAGGATCATGCAGTAGATTTGAGATTAATCAAAGAAATTCTAAACAGTGCACATGCCAAAATAATGGAATCCACTTGGAAAAACTTCCTACTTGGTTACAAATCTGTAGTAGGTCCCACAAACTATGCCAAAATTACAAACTTGGTATCTGTCATTGAAAGTAGAGGACGATATGCCACAGTCGTTTGATCTCTTTTTTGTCTCTTCAAATTATCATAAATATCAAGAAGCAAAAAAAATTTTACACTCTTTTGGCATTAATCTCAAATTTTTCAAATATGAACTTGAAGAAATTCAATCCTTCTCACTACAAGAAATTGCATCAAAAAAAGCAATACAGGCATTTCAAAAATATAAAAAACCAATAATAGTTGAAGATGATGGACTTTACATTGATTCTCTCTATGGATTCCCGGGACCATACTCTTCTTATGTATTCAAAACAATTGGTAACAAAGGAATTTTACAGCTATTAAAACAAAATAGAAAAGCAAAATTTGTTTCCATCATTTCTTTTTGTGATAATAAAAATTCTAAATCTTTTGAAGCAAAAATTGATGGAAGCATTTCCAAAACACAAAACGGAGAAGGTTGGGGCTATGATCCAATCTTCATCCCAAAAAATTTGAATAAAACATTTGCAGAGTTGACTAACAAAAATGAATTATCTCATAGATACAAAGCATTAAAAAAATTTTCTAATTGGTATTTGCATAAGCTGAAATCCAACGGTCAATGACTCTATGATTGTTTTGCAATATTACAATTCTTGACACAAGACTTTCATCCATTACTGAAAATATTTGACTCTGCTTAGCTATTTCTTCACTAAATTTTCGCACTTCATCGATTTCTAACATGTTTGAATGTTCTAATCTATTAGTTGAACGACCAATATGCATATATGATTTTATTTCAATAAAGTGTGGACTAGCTTGCTGTAACATTGACGCAAAAGCAGGAATCATCTTTTTTTGATCATTGTAATTTCTTATGAGCGTAATTCGAAGCACTGTTCTTGTATCTAGTTGTTTTAACATTCCTAGCGTTTTATTCCATCTTTGCCAAGAATCATCATATTTTGGTTTGTTAATTTTTAAAAATGAATCATAATCTGCAGCATTTGTGGATAGATACAACTGTGTTGGTAGTGCATCCTCATCTTGTAATCTTTGAATCATATCTGGTTCTTGTCCGTTTGTCACAAGAAAAATTGACTTGGTTGCTTCTAAAGACTTGAGATATTTTATTAATTCTGGAAGTTTGGGATACATTGTTGGTTCTCCAGAAAGTGAAATAGCATAATGACTTGGTAATAATGATTCATCTAATCTATGTTTGTCATTTCTAGAATCTCCATAATATCCCATGATCAATTTTTTTCGTTCTTCCATAAGTTTGGCCAATATCTCTTTTGGTTCTGCTACTTTTTCTGGTTCCATTTTTAATGAATCATAAAATTCCATTGGTCTCCAACAATACACACAACGATTTTCACAATGCATTCCTGCAGGAGAAAATTCCATACAGCGATGTGTAGAAATTCCATAAAATTTATGCTTGTAACAACTTCCTTCATGTTTGAAAGATTTTTTTGTCCAGTGACAAAGTTCCACTGTGGAATGATCTGCAACTCCATACTTTGCTTTTTTTAATTGTTGTGCAATTACTGGTTTGATCTGTATTAGTTTGTCTTCATCTTCAACTGTTTCCCCAGAACAACTCATATGTAAAACCCTGTTTTGGTTTACTTAAATTGATCGAGATCTTTGAACTCGAAAATTATTCTCAAAACTTTTCATATTTTTAGCCCATTCCAGAGTGAAGTTTAATAACTGGATCTTTAACGTAAATTTAAGCTTTGAAAAAAATACTTGGATTCCTGTTCTTACTTTTAGCTACATTAACCAGTATTCCTGCCAATTCTGCATTTGCAACTCACGATTTAGATCGTGATGGTATATTTGATGAAATTGATAGCTGTCCTAATCTTCAAGAAGATAATGAGGGTACAATCGATGGATGTCCTTCTAACTTTGTTCCATGGTATGATGAGGACTTTGATGGAATACAAGATGATATTGATCAATGTCCCAATGTAAGGGAGAATTATAACAAGTTCCAAGACACTGACGGTTGTCCAGACATTCCTCCTCAAACTGGCTCGGGAATACCCGATTCTGACAGTGACGGTTTTATCGATGTTGTAGATTTGTGTCCAACTCAGCCAGAAACTTTCAATGGTATATTTGACACTGACGGTTGTCCAGATAGTTTTGGTTCTGGTTCAGATAGAGATAGAGATGGAGTTGCAGATCACTTGGATTCTTGTCCACTGTCTGCAGAAACTTACAATAAATTCCAAGACGATGATGGTTGTCCTGATAGTGTTACTGATTCCTCATTTGCTGATACTGATAATGATGGTATTCAAGATAAAATTGATTTTTGTCCAACTCAGCCAGAAACTTTCAATGGATATAGAGATGAAGATGGTTGTCACGATGTTACATTAGATAATACATTTACTGATAATGATGGTGATGGTATTGCAGATAAATTTGATACTTGTCCTAATGAAAAAGAAACATTCAACCGCTTTGCTGATTATGACGGTTGTCCTGATTCAATTCCTTCATTCTCTGGAAAACTAAACGATTCTGACAGTGATAGTATTGTGGATGCAAATGATGCATGTCCATTAGAACCTGAAAGACACAATGGATTTGAAGACGAAGACGGTTGTCCTGATTTTCCTCTTTATTCTTCTGACATGGATTCAGATCAAGATGGAGTTCCAAATAGCATTGATCAATGTCCCGCAATAAAAGAAACTTATAACAAATTCCAAGACGAAGACGGTTGTCCAGACTTTATCAGCTCAAATGGAGAGACACCAGATTCTGATGGAGATGGTATTAATGATTATACAGATTTGTGTCCAACTCAACAAGAGACATTTAATGGAATATTTGATACTGACGGTTGTCCTGACACTAGATCTACAACTGATAGGGATGGAGATGGAATTATAGATGCAATAGATGCATGTCCACTGTCTGCAGAAACTTATAACAAATTCCAAGATGATGATGGTTGTCCTGATGGTAAATCTGGTATGTCTTTGGATTTTGACGGTGATGGCATTGTTGATTTATCTGATAAATGTCCATTAAATCCTGAAACTTTTAATGGAATTTCAGATTTGGACGGTTGCCCAGACGCCTCTGTAATGGATTCTGATTTTGATGGAATTAGAGATTCATTAGATCTGTGTCCTACTGAATCTGAAACATGGAATAGATATCTTGATGCTGACGGTTGTCCTGATAATCCTGGAGAATTAGATTCTGATTTTGATGGGGTTCCAGACTCTGCTGATACATGTCCACTAGTACCTGAAAGATATAATGGATTTGAAGACGAAGACGGTTGTCCTGATTTTCCATCTTATTTGACTGATGTTGATTCTGACTTTGATGGTATTGCAAACAGCAAAGATACCTGTCCACTTGTTCCGGAAACGTACAATAAATTCCAAGACGAAGACGGTTGTCCTGATTATGTTCCAGATGATAAGGGGGCTCCTGATTCTGATAGTGATGGAATAAATGATCTGCAAGATCGTTGTCCAAATCAAGCTGAAACTTTTAATGGAATTTTAGATTTAGATGGTTGTCCAGATAGTTATATTCCTAATACTGATAGAGATCAGGATGGTTTGCCAGATGCAATAGATGCATGTATACTAGCTCCGGAAACTTATAACAGATTCCAAGACGATGACGGTTGTCCTGACACAATTTTTGAATCATTTGTAGTAGATTCTGATAATGATGGAATAGAGGATGTACTTGATGATTGTCCACTAGTTGCTGAGACTTTTAATGGATTCCAAGACGAAGACGGTTGTCCTGACAGTAACATATCTCAACCAGACGCTGATGGTGATGGAGTTCCTGATGTAATGGATATGTGCCCAACACAAAATGAAGTTTGGAATAGATATCTTGATTATGACGGTTGCTCAGATACTGTTCCAACAGGTACGATTACTCTAGATACTGATGGTGATAGAATAAACGATGATGTTGATATGTGTCCTAATGACAAAGAAACTTTCAATAAATATCAAGATTCAGATGGTTGTCCAGATAATGCTCCAGAACAATCACGATACAAACACGATGCTGATCTAGATGGTATTATCAATGATTACGATCTATGTCCTATGGAACTAGAAGATTATGATGGGGATAGAGATACAGATGGCTGTCCTGACCAATAGGCGTATAGTAAAATGAAAAAATACCAAATCCTAGTATTTCTGCTTTTAATTACTTCTATTGGTATTTTCCAAGCCAATGTTTATGGTGTTGAAGACAATGATAATGATGGCGTACCAAACAGCATTGATCATTGTCCAAATTTGCAAGAAGACTATGATCCTCAATATGGTAATAATATAGACGGCTGTCCAGCAGATTTCATTTCTTGGTATGATGCTGATTATGATGGAATTGAAGATCACATTGATAATTGTCCTACCGTTAAAGAAAATTACAATAAATTCCAAGATGACGACGGTTGTCCTGATTCGTCACCCTATACAGGCCAGGGAACAGCAGACTCTGATAATGATGGAATTGCAGACTTTTTAGATTCTTGTGCTAACCAACCAGAAACATTTAACGGAATTGATGACAAAGACGGTTGTCCAGAGAATGCATATTCCTTAAGAGATATTGATAGAGATGGAATTTCTGATAAATTGGATTCATGTCCTGAAGTTCCAGAGATTTACAATAAATTCCAAGATGACGACGGTTGTCCAGATGTAGTTTATGATGATGGTACAGGATATACATTTCCAGACACTGACGGAGATGGAATTCAAGACAGATGGGATTCATGTATTGCTGAACCAGAAAACTTTGATGGATATTTGGATTGGGACGGCTGCCCTGATATTGCTGGAATTTATTCTAATGGTTTAATTGATTCTGATTATGATTCAATTCCAGACTCTGCTGATTTTTGTCCTCAAGAGCGTGAAAATTTTAACAAATTCCAAGATGACGACGGCTGTCCAGATATAATTGATTACAAAGTAACAGGTGATGTTGATGGCGATGGTATTCTTGGTGACAATGATCTATGTCCTTATGCTAAAGAAAATTACAATAAATTCCAAGATAATGACGGCTGTCCAGATGTCGTATCTAGTGATAAATTAGCTGCAGACACTGACGGCGACGGAATTTTAGATAATCTAGATTTGTGTCCTAATCAACCAGAAACCCTCAATGGTTATCAAGACAAAGACGGTTGTCCTGACAAATCTGTTTCTATTCTTGATAGTGACATGGACGGTATTCCAAATGTGACTGATGCATGTCCAAAAATTGCAGAAAATTTTAACAAATTCCAAGATGAAGACGGTTGTCCCGATTCAGCTTTATCTGGCATTACCACTTTTGAATTCCCAGACATTGATGGTGACGGTATTGAAGACAGATGGGATGCATGTATTAATGAACCAGAAAACTTTGATGGATTTTTAGACAAAGACGGTTGTCCAGAAATTACAGGTATATCAAAAACTGGAATAATTGATACAGATTATGATGGTATTCCAGATAGTTTGGATGACTGTCCACTAATAGGAGAACGATATAACAAATTCCAAGATGATGACGGCTGCCCTGATATTGCAATTTATGATTCATTTGGTGATGCTGACTATGATGGCATTTTAGATAATATCGACCAGTGTCCTACTGCTAGAGAAACCTATAATCATTTTCAGGATGCAGATGGTTGCCCTGATTACATTGTAGATGATAAATTAACTGCAGATACTGATGGCGACGGCATAATTGACAATTTAGATTTGTGTCCAACTCAACCAGAAACATTTAATGGTTATCAAGATACTAATGGTTGTCCTGACAAATTTGTCTCTATTCTTGATAGTGACATGGATGGTGTTCCTGATATAACTGATTTATGTCCAATAACTCAAGAAACCTATAATCATTTCCAAGACACAGATGGTTGCCCTGATACTGTATCTACTACTGCAACTGGATATCAATTCCCAGACACTGATGGTGACGGAATTCAAGACAGATGGGATTCATGTATTGCTGAACCAGAAAACTTTGATGGATATTTGGATTGGGATGGCTGCCCTGATCTAAAAGGTGCAGAATCTACTGTCCCCACAAGACCTGATTCTGACGGCGATGGATATCCAGATGTAATTGATTCGTGTCCAATAAGCCCAGAAACTTGGAACAAATATAACGACACAGACGGTTGTCCTGACACTGCTCCAGAGCAACAAAGATTTGTTCATGATGATGACTTGGATAATATCATTAACGATGATGATTTATGTCCTCTAGAACCAGAAGATTATGATGGTGATAGAGACACTGACGGTTGTCCAGATCTATAACATCTCATTATTTGATCACTATTTCATAGTGAGGTTCTTTTTAACGTGAGATTTAATAAATACTCGATAATATCGAAGTTAAAGAAAATGAAAAAATATCAAATCCTAGTATTTCTGCTTTTAATTACTTCTATTGGTATTTTCCAAGCCAATGTTTATGGTGTTGAAGACAATGATAATGATGGCGTACCAAACAACATTGATCAATGCCCACATTTACAAGAAGACTATGATCCTCAATATGGTAATAATATAGACGGCTGTCCCGCAGATTTTATTCCTTGGTATGATGCTGATTTTGATGGTATCCCAGATCACATTGATAATTGTCCTACCGTTAAAGAAAATTACAATAAATTCCAAGATGACGACGGTTGTCCTGACTTGTCACCTTCTGCAGGCCAGGGAACAGCAGACTCTGATAATGATGGGATTGCAGACTTTATAGATTCTTGTCCTAACCAACCAGAAACATTTAACGGAATTGATGACAAAGACGGTTGTCCAGAGAATGCATATTCCTTAAGAGACACTGATAGAGATGGAATTTCTGATAACTTGGATTCATGTCCTGAAGTTCCAGAGATTTACAATAAATTCCAAGACGATGACGGTTGTCCAGATGAAGTTTCTGATGCTGGTACAGGATACACATTCCCAGACACTGATTCTGATGGCATTCAAGACCGATGGGATTCATGTATTAATGAACCAGAAAATTTTAACGACCAATTAGACTGGGATGGCTGCCCTGATATTGCTGGTGTAACTTCTCCAGAAGTTGTGGATTCTGATTATGATTCAATTCCAGACTCTGCTGATAAATGTCCTCAAGAACGCGAAAACTTTAACAAATTCCAAGATGACGACGGTTGCCCAGATGTAATTGATTATAAAATAATAGATGATGTTGATGGCGATGGTATTCCAGATCAAGATGACTTGTGTCCATATAACAAAGAAACTTACAATAAATTCCAAGATGACGACGGCTGCCCTGATGTCGTATCTAGTGATAAATTAGCTGCAGATACTGACGGCGACGGTATTTTAGATAATCTAGATTTGTGTCCTAATCAACCAGAAACCCTCAATGGATTTTTAGACAAAGACGGTTGTCCTGACAAATCTGTTCTAACTAACGATGTTGATAGAGACGGAATTTCTGATAACTTGGATTCATGTCCTTACATTCCAGAAACTTATAACAAATTCCAAGACGATGA
>JAICOU010000092.1 GCA_025930495.1 Nitrososphaeraceae archaeon | reverse complement strand
CAAAGTTAGATTGGTAAATACAGGTGGTGAAGCTACAATGACTGCTATAAGACTAGCTCGTGGATTTACAAAAAAGAAAAAAATCATAAAATTTGAAGGCTGCTATCATGGAGCACATGATTCTGTTTTGGTAAAAGCAGGATCTGGTTCTGCACATAATGGGATTTCTATATCTGATGGTGGATTAGATGAGGTTTCAAAAAACACTCTTGTTGTGCCGTATAACAATTCTGAAGAACTTGAAAAAACTATCACAAAAAACAAAGATATTGCTGGAGTTATAATTGAGCCTATCTTAGCTAATATGGGATTGATTTTACCTGAAAATAATTTCCTTTCTAAAGTTAGAAAAATTACAAAAGATAATGACGTTCCTTTAATTTTTGATGAAGTTGTAACCGGATTTAGAGTATCGCCAGGTGGCGCTCAACAATATTTTGGAATCAAACCCGACATTACAACTTTGGCTAAAGCATTAGGAAATGGATTTGTCATTGCAGCTGTAGGTGGGAAAAAAGAAATAATGGATCTACTCTCCCCATGTGGTAAAGTTTACCAAGCTAGCACCTATGCTGGAAATCCAATCTCTGTAAGTGCAGCAATTGCTTCAATAAAAACAATAAACAAAATAAAACATAAACTGTATTCAAAACTTGAACAGTATAATGCCATGCTCACTCATACTATAGGTGATATGGCAACTGACATGAAAATTACACATCAAATCAATTTCACATCATCAATGTTCCAAATTTTCTTTACAAACAAGCCTGTAACAGACTACCAGTCATCAAAGAACGCAGATGCAAAAAAATTCCAAAAAATGTTCACATCTTTATTAAAAAAAGGTGTTTTTATTGCACCATCTCAGTTTGAAGTAGTTTTTCTATCTGATGCACACACACAAACTGATCTAAACTACACCATGGATGCTTATGATGCTGCACTAAAATCGGTGAAGAATTGAAATATGTGATTGGTGCAAGGGGCAGTCAATTATCACTTGCACAAACTAATTGGGTGATATCAGAGCTAAAAAAAGTAAGTCCTGATACCGAATTTGAGATCAAAACAATAAAGACTAAAGGCGATACTGATGCAAGACCATTATTTACAATTGATCAAAAGGGAATATTTGAAAAAGAAATTGATAGAGCAGTAGCAGATAACGAGATAGATTTTGCAGTACACAGTCTCAAAGATGTTCCTTCTCAATTAATTGACCACTTGATTTTGTCTTCTGTTCCAAAAAGAGAAACAGTAAATGATATTTTTATTTCATCTGATGGCACTGATCTTGATTCTATAAAACCCGATGCCATAATTGGTACAAGCTCACTGAGACGTGCCGTACAAATAACAAGAAAAAGATCCGATGTTACAGTTCGCCCAATACGGGGAAACATTGAAACAAGAATCAAAAAAGTAGGAAAAGATTTTGATGCAGTTGTTCTTGCACAAGCAGGAATTACACGATTAGGCCTTGATGTTACCTTTACACAATTATCTATTGAAGACTTTTCTCCATCTCCCGGACAGGGTGCATTGGCTATAGTTTCAAGAAAAGACGATTCTGATATAATTTCAATGCTGAAAAAAATTGAAGATGCTGATTCTAGATTGGAAATTGAGGCAGAACGGGCCCTTTCTGATTTTGTTGATTCTGGGTGTAGATTCCCAATTGGCGCATATGCTAAATCTCATGGAGATCAAATGACTATGAGTGTGTCTGCTTTTTCAGTGGATGGAAAAAAATCTCTTTTTGTAAAGAAATCTGGAAACAAAAATGACCCCTTCTATCTTGGTAAGACCATAGGTGAGGAACTACGTGAGAAAGGCGTAAATGACCTTGCAATAAATTGGAGAAAAAAAGTGGAGGAATGGAATAAACAATGACAGGTAAGGTGTATCTTGTTGGAGCAGGACCAGGTGATAGTAAATTAATTACTTTGAGGGCAGTTGAGCTCTTACAAAAAGCAGATGTTGTATTGTATGATAGATTGGTAAGCAAAAAAATAATCTCAATGATTCCAAAGTCTGCAAAAAAAATGTACGTTGGAAGAGAAGTAGGAGATGATACTACTCATCAAAATAATACTAATGAGTTAATGGCAAAATTTGCAAAATCCAATAAAAACATCGTTAGGCTAAAGGGTGGTGATCCAATAATCTTTGGTAGAGGTGGGGAAGAAGCTGAATATCTTAAAGAAAATAACATAAAGTATGAAATAGTTCCAGGAATTACATCCGGAATTGGTTCTGCAACTTATGCTGGAATTCCCTTAACTCATAGAAAGTATGCATCCTCAGTTGTATTTGTTACAGGTCATGAGGATCCTGAAAAGAAAAATGAATCAGTCAAATGGAAACGTCTTGCAAACTCTGTTGATACTATTGTAATTATGATGGGGCTTTCAAGAATTGATGTTATTTGTAAGCAGCTTATTGCAGGTGGATTGAATAAACAGACACCCGTAGCTGTAATTCAAAATGGTACAACTCCACAACAAAAAATGATTATCGGAACAGTATCTAATATTGCAAAACTTGTCAAGATAAATAAAATCAAACCTCCTACTAATATCATAATAGGTAAAGTCGTAGATCTATCTAATATCATAGGATGGAGAAAAAATGCTTAAAGGAAAAACTATAGCCATAACTCGTTCAAAAGATGACTCTTCTGAATTCATAGATTTAGCAACCAAAGATAATGCAAGACCGATTTCTTTGCCTACTATTGAACTTGTTAGCAAGGGAGAAAAAATTGTAGATGAGTTTTTGGATTCAGTAAAACAGTATGATCCAGATTATTCTGTATTTATGAGCTCAAAGGCTGTGACTCTTCTTTTTGATACTGCAAAAAAAATTTCTAAATTTGAAAAATTACAACTTGCAGTGGCAAACACTATTGTCATAGCAGTAGGTCCAAAAACAAAAATCGCACTAGAAAACGAAGGAATTAAAGTTGCATGCAT
>JAICOU010000055.1 GCA_025930495.1 Nitrososphaeraceae archaeon | reverse complement strand
TCCTATTCCAGAGGTAAAGGAAATTTTGCAAATTATTGAAAAACAAGCAGTTCCTATATTCAAGGTAAAGAAACTTTTGCAAATTATTGAAAAACAAGCTATTCATATTCCAGAAGTAAAGAAACTTTTGCAAATTATTGAAAAACAAGCAGTTCCTATTCCAAAGGTAAAGAAACTTTTGCAAATTATTGAAAAACAAGCCATTCCTATTCCAGAGGTAAAGAAAATTATTCAAATTATTGAAACATCTAAGGCAATACCAAAAAAAGAATTCGAGCCAAGCATGAAAATTCTACTTCGCATCATGGAATCCATATCAAAAAATGGCCCTGATGTAAAAAGATCTTTAGCATTTAAAACCAATCTAAACTATGCCAGACTTGCAGAGCACATTGTTTGGTTAGAGAAAAAAAATCTTGTTAAATCAACAATTGATAAATCTAGGATTAATGTCGCTTTGACACAACAAGGTAGAATATTTGTCACTATGTTTGTAACCTAGTTTGAATTTTGTTCGCCTATAATTTCAAATTCATCTAAAATGACAATAAAAAACTAACAAAACGAGAACGTTAAATTTTATCAGGAGCAAATTCAGGAATTGAGAAAGGCATTGAATAAGGGTTTCTTTCTTGCGAACATCTGTTAATCTACCTAACCAAAAGTATCAGTCAAAATAACATTTAGATTATTTTCATGTTTAATTTTCGAGATTTTCTTTTTCTAGTTTTGTTTGCTCACGTATCTAACAGGCTTTTTCGTCAATTACTTTTCTTAGTACAGCAATATGCTCAGGATTTGTTCCACAACAACCGCCAATTATTCGAACTTTTTTGTACTGTTTAAGAAAATCACCAAGCACTTCACCCATTTTCTCAGGAGTCATCTTGTATATTGCTTGTCCGCCCTGATTTTCAGGCATGCCTGCATTAGGAACTACCAGCAAATCATGTTCATTTTGTTCATCAAGCCATCTAACACTTGGAGTCATTTCAATTGGACCTGTAGAGCAATTCAAACCAAAAATATCAATTCCCATATCAGATACAGTTGTGTATGCAGCTTGAATGTTTGTTCCAAGTAACATTTTTCCATATTGATCCAAAGTTGTATTTGCAATAATTGGAATTTTTTTTCCAGTTTTTTTCATCGCATCATGACATGCTTCAATGGCAAGTTTTACTTCCAAGATATCCTGACTTGTTTCAATTAAAAGAGCATCCACTCCGCCAAGAATTAGACCTTCAGCTTGCAATTCAAATGCTTCTTTAATTTCATCTAGTGGTTTTTGTCCCAAGTCAGGATCATTTGAGCTTGGAAGATAACCTGATGGCCCCATTGAACCAATCACATATCGAGGTTTATCAGTATATTCAGAACAAACTTCAACTGCTAATTGAGCTATTTTTTTGTTAAAATCTACTGTTTGATTACCAAATCCATATTCATCTAATTTTATTTTGTTTGAACCAAAGGAGTTAGTTTCAATACAGTCAGAACCTGCATCCAAATAATTTTTATGAATTTGTTTAATCCATTCTGGATGTGTTAAAATCAAACCATCATTAAATCCATCTTGATTATTTGGAAAATCTTCAGGTTTAGGATTATATTGTTGAATCTCAGTTCCCATTGCTCCATCAAAAAGCAAGATTCTGTTTTGCAATGCAGTAAGAAAAGGCTCTTTTTGTACCAATTTATTTTTAGAATGTTTCCAGACAGTTTAACTCTTTTGAGAAAAATAATCCATACAATCAGGTGAATTGGCACTTATGTTGAAATTAGGTAAAGAAAGAAATTTTGTATATTTATGCAAAAAATACAATTAAACAACCTAGTTCGTAGTGCTACTTTTTTTCAGCATGCTGGAATTTCCATTGTATTTGTGTTCTTGCCTATCATGGCAATGGGAGTAACAGATTCTGTTTTTGAAATTGGTCTAATAATTGCATCATTTAGTTTTGCTGAAATTCTATCTCAAATTTACTTTGGACGGCATTCAGATAAGAAAGGAACTAGGCTGAAATTCATCAGAATAGGCTTCATTGGATGTGCCATAGCTTTTGGACTACATTATTTTGCAGATGATGTGGGATTATTACTCTTAGCCAGAATTGGTGCAGGGGTTTCAAGTGGGATAATGGTTCCTTCTATGATTGCCTACGCATATGAGGCAAATCATGAAAAAAAACGTGCATTAACTGTAATTTCATTTCATGCATTAGGATGGTTGGCAGGAACAGCTGCTGCAGGAATTGTAAATGACATCAAACTAACATTTTTGATTAGTGGAGTTTTCTTTTTGATTGGATTGTTATTTACAATTAAGATGCCAAACACGTTGCAAGAAAAAGAACTGACTCCCGGAACTACAAAAAACATAATTGTAAAAAACAAATTCCTATTCATATCGCTTCTCTTACGACATATTGGTGCATCGTCAGTATGGACAATTTTTCCAATAATGCTAATGGAAAAATTAGGCGCTGAACTTTATCAAATTTCAATTGTTTATGTAGCAAACACGTTAGCTGCATTTGTTTTAATGAATTTGATGGCAAGTAAAATTAAAATTTCAAATGTAGCAAAATTTAAAATTGGAACTGGTTGTACTACATTTGT
Organism: Nitrososphaeraceae archaeon; assembly: GCA_025930495.1. Lineage (GTDB taxonomy): Archaea > Thermoproteota > Nitrososphaeria > Nitrososphaerales > Nitrosopumilaceae > Nitrosarchaeum. Next base: position 5,347 of record JAICOU010000055.1, on the reverse strand, counting down.
CTTTGTTGGATTAGCTTTGATAAATGACTGGTGGATGGCAATGCCATTTATGGCACTTGTAGGTGCTACTTGGGCTTTTTTGTATATTGGAGGAAGTTTTCATTTGATGGAAAATAATCCACATTCAACATCAACTGGAATTTTTAGTTCAACTATATCAATTGGAGCTGTTGTCGGACCGATAATTGCAGGTGTGATTGCTTTTGCATTTAATTATGTATCTGTAATGTACTTTGCAATTGCAATAATCATTGTTGCATTTGGAGTGTCACTGAAAATAAAACCATAGAAGATTTAACGCAATCCCCATCTAGACATGACTTTATTTTCAAGTCTCTTGAAAATTACTCCATCAATTGCAATGCCCACCATCATAATTACCAACATTATTGCAAATACCTGAGAGATATCATTTAGCTGCCGTCCTACATTGAGCAAAAAGCCCAATCCTAGAAATGAAAATAGTAATTCAGCCCCAATTACTCCTCTCCATGCAAAAGCCCAACCTTGTTTGAAACCAGAAATCAAATATGGAAATGCTGCAGGAATTAAGACGTATATAGCCAGTTGGGTTCCTTTTGCGCCCATATTTCTTGCAGCCTCGATATAATGCGGATTAATATTTTTGACTCCAGTATAAGTAGCAATTGTTACTGCAAACATCGAACCAATTGCAGTAACAAAGATGATTCCACCATCTGTTAATCCAAACCAAAGTATTGCAAGTGGGACCCAAGCAACAGATGGAATTGATTGCAATCCTAAAACCAATGAGCCTATAGTTTGATTTACAATCTCCACTCTTGCCATAAAAATACCAAGCAACATACCACCAACTATTGCAATTGTCAATCCAATTATCAATCTCAAAATACTAGTTCCTATTCCAAAGAATAGACTTCCATCAGATGCAGTATACACTAAATCTTCAGCCACTTCATAGGGAGAAGGAAAAAGATTGTTGGGCCAGATATTTGTCATCGAGACAAGCTGCCAAATAGATATGAGCGCTATATAGAAAATAATTTGTTTTGTCAGAGTAATTTTTTTCATAAAATATCACTTAACTTTTCTTTACCTCAGGTCGCAATTCAGATAAAATCTCTTGTTGAAGCGGAAAAAGATTTTGATCTTCAACAAGTCGTGGACGTTTATAGTCAACATTTATTATTTTTTTAATTGTAGAAGGTCTATTACTAAATACGGCAACTTTAGTTCCAAGTACCGTAGCTTCGGTAACATTGTGAGTCACAAACAGAATTGTCTTTTTGGTTTTTTCCCAAATCAATTGCATTTCAACTAATAACAGATCTCTTGTTTGTGCATCAAGTGCAGCAAATGGCTCATCCATTAACAACACATCAGGATCCATAACAAGTGCTCTAGCTATAGCTACTCTTTGCTTCATTCCAGTTGAAAGTTGATATGTGTATGAATCAGCAAATTTTGTTAATTGCATCATGTCCAAATATCGTTTGGATATCTGTGCTCGTTCTTCTTTTGGAATTCCTGCCATCTTTAATCCAAATTCCACATTATCTTGCACTTTCAACCACGGAAATAGTGCACCTTCCTGAAACACTATGATTCTTTCAGGACCAGTAGTGGTGACTGGTTTTCCATCAAAGAGAATTTCACCTTCGTCTGGAGTTTCCAAACCTGCGACAATTCGTAAAAAAGTAGATTTACCACATCCAGATGGTCCCACTAAACAGACAAATTCACCATCTTCAATTTGCAGATTAACACCGCCCAGAGCAGTGAGACGGTGACTGTCATGTTTGAAATACTTTACAATGTTTTTAGCCTCAAGTTTTGTCATTTACTAAAACCTCCTGTGATTGGGAATTTGAATTTATGTCAAAGAAAATTCCGTCCAAACTGTATCCATGTCTTCCTAAATAACCAAGTGAATCTGCTCTTTTAGCAAATGTGTGAATAGAACTAACAACAGGATCAGATGTAATTTCTAAATTAGATAATGATTCATCAATCAATTTATCAGAGAGTGATTTACCAGTTTCTTTTTTCATGAATTGAATAAAAATTATTCTAGTCTGTTCTGGATTGGAATTTATCCAGTCTACTGTTTGCTTGTGTGCTTCAAGCCATTTGTTTATTACTTCAGGATTTTGTTTTACATATTCTTCTCTAGCAATTAACAGTACTGATGCAAATTTATTATCAGGCCAAAGTTCTTCTTCATTAAATAATCTTTTACCATCTAATTGTTGCACCAATATTGTAGCAGTCGGTTCAGGAACCCATGCGGCATCAATATCGCCTTTTGCAAATAGTGTGTAAATATCAGGATTTGGAATATTCAAAACAACAACAGAACCACCTTTTTCAGCTGGTTTTAATCCGTTCTCAGAAAGATAGTTTCTCAATGAAATATCTTGTGTGTTTCCGATTTGTGGTGCTGCAATTCTTTTTCCTCCAAAATCAGCAACAGAATCAATTTCAGAGTTAGGGTGAACAATAAAACTGACACCGCCACTTGCAGCACCAGATAAAATTTTTACATTGTGATCTTCAGATTTTAAAAATCCATTAATTGCAGGTCCAGGACCAACATATGCGATGTCAATTGAGCCGGCAAAAATGGATTCTATTACTTGAGGGCCAGCATCAAACAATATGGGTTCAATTACAGTATTGTTTCCAATTTGATTTGCAAATGTTCCTTTTTCCATTCCAATTATTGGAACTGCGTGAGTTATGTTGGGAAAATATGCTACCCTAATCTTGTTTTCATGCGTAGTTTCATCAGAATTTACTAAAATTCCTACAATGAGTAACGATGTTGCACCAACAATTCCTGCAAAAATAACAGACCATATTTTCATAAAACAGCGTTATATTTTGGCGGTTAAATAATCATCGAATTTTAGCTCAAGCTAGTTAGATGAAATGCAGAAGATAATTTTGATTTTCAGCGTATCACAAAAGATAAATTCCAAAATACGGCGGGAAAATGTGTTTTATGACTGAAAGAGGAATTCTTGCATTTTCTGGAGGGCTAGACACCTCAGTAGTAGTAAAATATCTTCAAGAAGAATACGACATGGATGTCATAACAGTAACTGTAGATGTAGGTCAAGGTGATGATCAGAAAAAAATTGAAGCCAAAGCAAAAAAGCTTGGAGTAAAAAAACATTACAACATAGATGCAAGAGAGGAATTTGTTGAAAATTTTATTTTTCCATCAATTAAGGCAAACGCACTTTATCAAAAAAAATATTGTCTAGCAACTGCATTAGCTAGGCCATTAATTGCGGAAAAAGTTTTAGAAATTGCAAAAAAAGAAAAAGTAACAGCACTAGCTCATGGATGTTCAGGTAAAGGAAATGATCAAGTAAGATTTGATATCACATTACGTTCTGGCTCTGATTTGCCAATCATTGCACCAATTCGAGACAAGAACTTGGACAGAGTAACAGAATTAAAGTTTGCAAAAAAACATGGAATTGAAATTGATTCAGTAGCAAAAAGATTCAGCATTGATCAAAATTTGTGGGGACGTGCAATTGAAGGCGGGGTTTTAGAAGATCCATACAATGAACCTCCTGAAGATGCATTCATTTGGGTAAAAACAAAAAATTTACCAGACAAGCCAACATATATGGAAATTAAATTTGAAAAAGGAATACCAGTTGCAGTTGATGGAAAAATTCTGGAACCTATAAAATTAATCGAGTATGTAAACAAAAAAGCAGGAGATGCAGGAGTTGGAATTGTTGATCACATTGAAGACAGAGTGGTGGGAATAAAATCCCGTGAAGTTTACGAAACCCCTGGAGCCATATGCCTTATTGAAGCTCATGCAGATTTAGAAAAAATGGTTCATACAAAACATGAAAATAAATTCAAATCAATTATTGATGATGAATGGGCATATCTTGCATATTCAGGATTATGGCAAGATCCACTAAAACAAGATCTAGATGCATTTATCCAAACATCACAAAAACCAGTATCAGGAACTGTAAAACTAAAGCTCTTCAAAGGAAGCCTTCGTGTTGTGGGAAGAAAATCAGAATATTCGTTGTATAGTCACAAGATCGCCACTTATGGTACAGAATCAACTTTTGATCAAAGATTGGCAAAAGGATTTGTAGAATTGTGGGGAATTCAATCAACAGAAGCTAATAAATTACAAAAGAAAATGTCAACAAAAACATGAACTGTCAAGAATGTGATGCAACTCTTAACATCCCAGACGATGCCTCTGTTGGAGAAATTATCTCCTGTCCTGATTGTGGCGCCGACTTTGAGATCGCAAAGAAAAATGGATCTACTGTTGAGCTAAAACAAGCAGAAAGTGTAGGCGAAGACTGGGGAGAGTAATGTCAAAAATATGTATTGTATTTGACCGCCTAAGAACAGAAGAAAAGATGCTTGAAAAAGAAGCATCAAATTTAGGTCACGATGCAGTAATGCTAGATGCCAAAATCACCCAAATTAACACAGATAGTAAAAGAAAGGATTTTGACTTTGGAGATGTTGTTTTAGAAAGATGTGTTAGTTATTTTAGAGGGCTGCATTTTACTGCTAGTCTTGAATTTATGGACGTACCAGTACTCAATAAATTTCAAGTTGCAAATCAATGTGGAAATAAAATGTTCATGACGCTGCTTTTGAAAAAATACAATGTCCCTACACCAAAAACATATTTTTCATTTTCAAGTGAAAGTGCATCAGAAAATATAGAAAAAGTTGGATATCCTCTAGTAATCAAACCAGTCATAGGAAGTTGGGGTAGAGGAGTAATGCAATTAAAAGATAAGGATACCGCAGATGCATTATTTGAGATTAGAGATATTACAGATAGCCCACATGATAGAATTTTCTATCTTCAAGAATTGATAAAAAGACCACCAAGAGATATTCGGGTTATCACAGTTGGCGATGAACCGATAGCTGCCATGTATAGAAAATCATCGGGTGGTTTTAAAACAAACATAGCATTAGGAGCAGATCCGGAATTATGTGAGATCACAAAAGAGATCGAAGAGATATCTACAAAAGCATCAAAAGCTATGGGTGGAGGAATTTTAGGGATCGACATAATGGAAGATGAAAAGCGAGGGTTGGTAGTACACGAAGTTAACAATACCGTTGAGTTTAAGGGGTTGGCAAGAGTGTCACGACGAAATATTCCAAAAGAAATGGTAGAATTTGCCTTAAACTATGTTAGGAAATAAATTATACTTCCTTACGGGAGGATTATCATGAAAGTCGGTGTTGTAGGAGCATCAGGTTATGTTGGAGGAGAAACACTTCGTCTCTTGGTAAATCATCCAGATGTAGAGATCGCAATGGTCACCTCACGACAACATGTTGG
>JAICOU010000025.1 GCA_025930495.1 Nitrososphaeraceae archaeon | reverse complement strand
TACTGGTTAATCTAGCCAGCAGGAAAATAATCAATTGAAAAATATTGAAGGAAAATATCTTTCTTAATTGTTCTTCCTTTGTTTTTAGGATCTGGATCTTCACCATAACTACATAGTTTTACTCCAAGGAATATTCCTATGAATCGCTAATTTTTGTTCGATTTGCTCTAAGATTCGTAATTAGTTCATTGTTTTGTTCTCGAATCTTGTTTACCATTAAGATGGTAGTGACCATAATTCAGATTATTCACTAGAAATATGAACAATAGTGTGTGTAAATTGAACAACTTAATTTCAATATCTGATGAAAAACACATCCGTATTCAATAAATACAGCAATTTGCTAAACACAGCATGTCAAATATGAAATGTGTATCATGTGGGATCGGTTTCTTTTCCCCAACAGGGGCAGACAAATGCTCTAGATGTGCAGGAAATGAATCTCATGGAAGTGAAGGCCATGACTCTTGTGGCTGTGGACATAGTCACTAAATCATTTTTTTAATAATTATAAATTAAAATAATAACCATTTATTACCATTTAAAATTAGAAAGATTTCGGAGTTAGATCTCTAAAGATTATAAAAAATTACATTTTATCAGGTGCAATAATACCAAGTAAGTTTAGTGCTTTTTCAAGTGTTAACTTGAATGAATTGACAAGACATAGTCTGGAATTTTCTAATTTTTCATCACCTAGATCAAGCACTTTAACATGTTCATAAAAGGAATTGAATGTGACAGCCAAATCATGACAATATCTTGCTATCACTTTGGGGGATAGATTTTTTGCAGCATCCATAACATGAATATCAAACATTCCAATGGTTTTGATCAAATCTAGTTCAGATTTATCAGTCAATAAAGAAAAATCAACATCAAGTGATGGAGTTCGCATAGATTTTTCAATTATCCTAGATGCTCTTGCAAAAGTATATTGTATGTATGGAGCAGTATCACCTTCTAAGCTCAGAGATTTTATTAAATCAAATGAAATTATCTTATCTAAATCCTGTTTTATCATCTCATAACGCAAAGTTCCAACAGATACATTATGTGCTATTTTTGCAATGTCAGAATCAATCATTTCAGGGTGCCTCTTTTGAGTTTCTTCAATAGTTTTAGCTTTTAGCAAATCATAAACAGAATCAGCATTAACATAGAGACCTTTTCTTCCTGACATCTGAGCTTGTTTACCATCAGTGTTTAATCCCAAAGTTTGTGCAGTATCAGCACTAAGTGTAACTGATTCATAGCTAAGATGAACATATGCATCTTCAGCAGATTTGAATTTGGACATTAGTGTTGTGATTATTTTTTGAAGCCTTGCTTGTCTTGAATCAATTACAGTAATTACTTTTTTGCCAGTAAAGTTTTGTTTGGGCTCACTGCTAGGCATCAGAGTAGTTTGCCAAAGAACATGATTACCAGGTTGCATCTTTTCGTATTTTTGATAATTGAAAGGATCTTCTAACAATCCCAATTTCCATGCAGCGTATGGGATGTCCTTTGCAACGTATGTTGCAGTACCATTGCTTCTAACAATGACTTTGTCTTCTTCATTATTTTCTCCCCTAATTACCCAGCATCCTGTATTCTTACCTTCATTTTCAAACTCTATGAGAGTTAGTTCTTTGAGTTTTTCAAAGATTTTACCCCATAACCCTGAACGAATTATTTGTGATTCAAAATTTAAGCAATCATAATAGACTCCCAAATTCCAACATGTTTCAAGCTGATTTTCTAAAACACGTCGTGTGATTTTATCAGCAAACTGGGCAGTTTCAGAATTACCGTCTTCTAGTTCTTTGAGAATGTTTTTTCTAATCTCTTCTAAACTAGGATCTTTTTCATATTTTTCAGTAGTTTTAACATAGACATCATCACCGCAGTAATGATCAAATTTTTTTCCTTGAGGAGGTTGCAGGGCAAAACCAAAGTGTCTAAAACCAACGATAATATCTGCAACTTGTAAACCAGAATCATCAACATAATTCAGTATGTTGACTTTGTAATTGGATTTTTTTAAAATTCTAGCAATAGCATCCCCAAGAATAATGTTACGTATATGACCTATGTGAAGAGCTTTGTTAGGATTAACACTAGTGTGTTCTACCACGATTGTAGAACTTTTTCCCAAATCTACAGACCCAAACTCATCTAAATTAGATTCAGATAAGATCAATTGATTTAATTTTTCCCAATTAGCAAAAAAGTTAAGATATCCAGAAGGGTGAGATTCCACCTTAGATACAAGAGTGCTTTGAGATTGTTTGTATTTTTCAGATAAAATGTCTGCGATCTCTTTTGGGTTTTTCTTTAGATGTTTGGCAAGCAAAAACGAAACATTTGAGCTTACATCACCAAAGCCTGATTTTGCAGGCTCCACAGAAAATGAAACATCAGATATTGAGAGCCCATCTAATATTTTATGGAGATTATTTTCGATTTCATCTATTAATGATTTGAATGACAATACTATACCTCAGATAATTTGGATGCTAATTTATCTAGTGCTTCTATAACTCCATCTCCGGATTTAGCAGATACAGTCATTGTTGCCTGAGATTTGACATACTCTGCAGAATTTCCTAATGCAATGCTTGTTTTTGCAACTTTGAATAAAGGAATATCAGTTGCACTGTCTCCTATAGCTATTACATCATCACTGGAAATAGACAGTCGTTTCATAACTTCTTGGAACCCAGTGCCCTTGTCAATTCCACGTGAATTAATGTGAAATGCATACTGACTATCTGAAAGTAGAACGTCCAGATTTTTCTCTAGAACCAGTTGTTTTGCCAGATTCAAGTCAAATGTTCGTTCCAGTACAACTTCAGTCATTCGTGGAAAGACTGGTTTTTCTACAACATTATCAATCTCTTTTTTAATAATTTGAAATGCGTGCTGACATTGTTGTATGTTGCCAAGTAAAATATGCTCATTTGTATTTACAGTGATACAACCACCATTCTCACCTACTGCAATTCTTGTAGTCCCACCAAAAATTGACAGTAGATATGCTTCTACAGATGATCGCCCAGTTACAAAGATTACATTATGGCCAATATTTTTCATATGCCTTAAAGCAGAAAGTGCATCCAAATTAATTCGACCACAACCATTTTCAGTTATAGTACCGTCAATATCTACGGCAAATGTTTTGGGCTTCATACAAGTAAGTTGTGGAACCGAATAATATTTGCTACGCGTGTTCTTTGCCTGGAATAATAAAAAAGAAGAGACAATTTAGAGATTAAATAAAAATGTAAAAAAAAGAGAAAAAGATAATTTGAATTTAAATTACTTTAAACGAAATTGAAATCTTTTACTTTCTGTGTTTTGGCAGACATGCTTTGCAATATACAGGTCTGTCAGGTTTTGGTTCAAAAGGTACTTTGTCTTCCTTACCACAATCTGCACATGTGCAAGGATACATTATTCTTTCTTCGGACATGATTTTATGTGATTTTCACCTCTTAAGTAGTATTGTATTATTTTGAAAAATAGATACCCCACAAATTGATGCATTTCAAATTCAAGCCAAAAAACTACAAAACATAATTCAAGAATAGAGTTTTTTTATCCCTTCTTCAGTAAGGTGTAACTCTACTTTTGGACCAAAAAGCCCTTGTTTGTGTTCAACTCGCATAAATCCCTTGTTTTCTAAATCTTCTAAAACAGAATTCAGAGTGTCAATGTCTATCCCCAATATTTTTTGAAGAGTATCAAAATTTTTTGTACCATGGTTTAGTTCGCCCAATACCGACATGTCAGTAGATGGTGGTTTTGAATCCATATGAGAGGGTATTTCAGATTTTTTTGGATATGATTCGGACACAGTCTCATTTGAGATGTTGTATCGAGTATCATACTGCGGCTGCATAATGCCAGATTTATTTTTCCATTTTTTTATCAAACGTGGCAATAATTTAGCCAACGGAATTAAGAAAAATATCAAATAAATCCAAATAAATCCATTTTCAGCCATATTGATGATGTATTTTGTATCTATTTCATCATTGTCTTTTGAATAATCAAAGTAAAATTAAATCATCAGATCTATATTGAGAAGCAAGATCAGAAATTACCACAGTATAATTAGAGTAAAAAAAATACAAAGTATTGTCAAAATATCAGCAACCAAAGGTCAATGTAAATTTCGGTAAAGTCAAATTAGCAATTTTAGGTATAATCGCACTAGTAATTATTGCAGCTATATCCGCAGCGTCAGTGCAAATAGTTGATTCTGGAAATAGAGGGGTATTACTGCATTGGAGTGCTGTAGATACAAGTGTTCCACCATTACAAGAAGGACTACATTTCGTAGTGCCATTTCAAGATAAAGTGATAAACATGGAAGTTAGAACACTCAAATTTGTAAAAGCAACGTCTGGTGCTTCAAGAGATCTTCAAACGGTATCTACAGAGGTAACTGTCAACTATAGAGCATCACCAAACTCGGTACATGTATTGTATAAAGAAGTAGGACTGGATTATGAAAGTAGAATTATTCAACCAGCAGTAGAAGAAGTAGTAAAGCAAATCACGGCAAAGTATAACGCAGAAGAGTTAATCACAAAAAGACCACTAGTAAAAGCAGATATAGAAACAGAAATCACTGCTCGTCTTAACCCATACAATATTAGTACAGACGCCATATCTATCACCGATTTTCAATTTTCTCCATTATTTTCACAAGCCATTGAATCTAAAGTAGAGGCTGAGCAAAAAGCCCTAAAAGCAGAAAATGATCTCAGAAGAATTGAGGTCGAGGCAAGACAACAAGAACAGCAGGCAAAGGGCATAGCTGCTGCAAACGTAGCAGAAGCTGAAGGTGAGGCAGAGGCAATCAAAATAATCAATGAAGCATTAGCACAAAATCCAAATTATTTAGAATGGCTCAAAGTACAAGCATGGGATGGTAAACTACCGCTTGTAGTAGGAGAAGGCGGAACGCCATTTATTCAAATACCAATAAGATGATCATCGGCAATTTATTTTTCTAATTTATCTCTAACAGAATCATACATCGCTAGAAACTGCTCAGGTTCTTTTTGCCTATACTGTTTAGCAAGTTGAGAGATCTTTTTTTCAGAGATTGTTTCGCCTTTATTATCATAAAATTCTTTTATTATTTGAAATTGAGTTTTTTTAATACTGTATTTTTTCAAAGTTGAATTAACAGAATGATTGCACCAATAATCAAAGACAACTAATCTATATGTCAAATATCCAATAATTCCAACAACAGCAGATATCATTAAAGGAATAAGTATTACAGCTAGCATGAATTAGATGTATTTTCTTGTTATTTATTGTTAGTTTCCATAATGAAATTTGAATAGTGATTAGCATCGTAATAGACAATTTAGCAATGATTCACAAAATCCAATACTTTGAAGCAGGAAACTTATCTCAAGGGGTATTCCTTCAAGACGTAGTTAATGAATTTCTAGCTGAGAAAGGTGAAAACATAATATCAGTTCATCCAGTAATGAAAGACACGCTATTAGTTCACTATAAAGAATAATTGATTTTTTTACAATCATTTTTTAAATTGTAAATAATTTTAAATTCCAGATAAACCAATTATCGGCGTTCTCGAATTTTTTGTTCTAAAATATCGATCAATTCGTTAACCATGAAATCTCCATCGCGGACATGGCTAATTCCAGTAATAATCTTTATTCTAGTCATTGTTTCAGCAGTGATTTGTAGTTGAGGCATACTTTACTAACAATGCATTGTTATTTAAAGCAAAGAATCATCTAGATAAATGAGATAATCAGAAAATTAAGATTGTTTAATGCATTTACAATCACAATCAAACATTCCCGCTTTTCCCATACATTGATCATGATGTTCATGATAACATTTGTCACAAGTAACCAAGTCACATCTTTACGAAGAACTGTGATAAATACGAACTTAATTGATTAAACACAAACATTCCAAGCACAAGAATGAGACAATTAAGAAAAATCATAGGATTTTATTTGAAAAGCATAGTAAAAAGATTGAATAGATTTGGGAATTCCTGAAAAAATTAAAGCCATTCAAGATGAAATGGCAAAAACTCAAATCAATAAAGCTACAAACCACCACATCGGTTTACTAAAAGCAAAAATTGCAAAACTAAAACGAGAACAAGAAGACAAAGAAATTCAAAAAAGAGGTGTAAAAACAGATGGATTTGATGTTAGACGTGCAGGAGATGCTACAGTTGTATTTATCGGATTACCAAGTGTTGGAAAATCAACATTGCTAAACAAATTAACAGATGCAAAGTCTGCAGTTGCTGCTTATCAATTTACAACTCTAACAGTAGTTCCAGGAATGATGGAATATAGAGGAGCTAAAATCCAAGTTCTTGATTTACCGGGGATTATCAAAGGTGCGTCAAGTGGAAAAGGACTGGGCAAAAGAATACTATCTGTTGCAAGAAGTGCAGATTTGGTTTTACTCATGTTAGATGTTTTCCAGCCTTTTCATGAAGATGTATTAGTTAATGAATTAGGAAATATAGGGATTAGATTAAACAAATTACCTCCAAACATCACAATTGAAAAATCATCCATGGGAGGAATTGCCATTGCCCAACAAGTAAAACTAACAAAAATTTCAGAACAGCACCTAAAAGATATTTTACACATTTACGGCATAGTTAGTGCCAGAGTTGTCATTAGAGAAGACATCACATCAGAGCAATTAGCAGATCACATTGCTGGAAATATTAGTTATTCAAAATCACTTACGATTTTAAACAAAATAGATCTAGTAGATAGAGAATTTCTAGAAGATTTGAAAACAAAAATAAAATCCGAAGTAATTGAAGTTTCAGCAAATTCAGAAATCAACATAGAATTGCTAAAAGAGAAGATCTATGAAAAACTTAATTTCATTAGAATATACATGAGACCAAAAGGTGGGGAAACAGACTTTAAAGAACCGTTAATTGCAAGAGAAGGCGATACAGTAGAAGATATTTGTAACAAACTACATCGAAGTATGAAAAGACAATTCAGGTATGGTTTGATTTGGGGAAAAAGTGTAAAGTTTGGAGGACAAAGAGTAGGATTAGATCACATTGTACAAGATGAAGATGTTTTAACAATAATTAAAACACGGGGCGCATAATTCTAATTTCAAATAACAAAATGGATCAAGATACAGAACACAGATGGTGTAAATATTGTATGGCAAAAACAAAACAAATTCTTGTTTTTCTTCCAGAAATGGCGACATACAAGCGTAGAAGACAGTACCAATGTACTATTTGTGGAAAAAAAAGTTGGTTACAAGGAAGAAGACCATCAGCTGAAAGTGTTTATTGAAATTTTTCCGATCAGAATTAAATTTTAAAAATAAAATTTCGTTGACAAATAGTAATCAATTTGTGTAATTTTGTTTATTCTAACTATAGAAAAGCTATGAAAATGGCGATTCATCATGGCTACAAAAAGAAAAGCTGCCTCTAAACGTAGAACTAGTAGAAAATCTGCAGCAAAAAAAGCAGCTCCTAGAAGAAGAGCCGCTCCAAAAAGAAAAGCAGCTCCTAGAAGAAAATCTGCAGCAAAAAAAGCAGCTCCTAGAAGAAGAGCCGCTCCAAAAAGAAAAGCAGCTCCTAGAAGAAAAGCAGCAAAAAGACGACGATAAAAACGTCAAAAAACTAACAATCGTCATGTAACGACGATTTGTTTTCCTTTTTCTAATCTTGGAAATTAACTAAACAGGCTACAGATAAAAGTCATCAATATAACAAGGCATTAAATTTTCTTGAATGTGAATAACAGCCTTACTTGATCCGTAAACAATATAGTTATCTTTTATATTTAGAAAGTGACAACATATTTTGAAACCATTGGAATTAACAAGAAAGAAATTTGTTGTAACCAATGTAATGATTTCTTTGTTTCTCGTTAGTCTATTTCTACCGGTAAACGCTATTACTATTTTTAATGTACAACAAAACACAGATGAACATATTCATTTTATGGCATTTGAAACTTCTCCACTAGAACAGTTTTCCAATAATGTTACATTGGAATCCATAAAATGCTCAGAAGGTTTGGAAATTATCATGAAAAAATCAAATGGAACACCAGCCTGTGTGAAACCTACTACATATGCTGTTTTAATTGAACGTGGGTGGGGAATTCATGTTTTACCTAATTATACTGTTGAGGGTAATAATTCAGAGATATTTTCAACAGGTTTGTACAAGATAAAGACCAACTCAGTAAACTATTTTCAAAAATCAACAGGGTATCTTGCACAGCCAGATGCTGCTGGAAGTTTTCCGGGAGTCATCATGATTCACGAGTTATGGGGAGTAAATGAGAACATAAAAGATATGGCTGAAAAACTTGCTTCACACGGATATGTTGTACTTGCTGTTGATTTGTATGATGGCCAAGTTGCCTTGACCTTAGATGAGGCAAGAGAACTCAGAGCATCTTTTGAGCAGCAATACTGGAATGACAACATGAATGCTGCAGTTGCATATCTTGAAGAAAACTTTACGCCGCAAATGATTGGCTCAATTGGATGGTGTTTTGGTGGAGGACAGTCACTTAATCTTGCACTAAATAATGATGGCATAGATGCTACGGTAATTTACTATGGGCAATTAGTAACAGACAAGGAGACACTTTCAAAAATTAATTGGCCGGTACTCGGAATATTTGCAGCACTTGATCAAGGCATCACACCTGAACAAGTAAATGAGTTTGAATCTTCACTTGATGAGCTAGAAATCAAAAATGAAATTCATATTTATCCTAATGTTAATCATGCATTTGCGAATCCATCCGGTGATAGATATGCCCCTGATGCAGCAAAGGATGCATGGGAGAAGACGCTAACATTTTTTGAGGCTAATTTGAAATAGATGACAATCAGATCATATAATTACAATGGAATTTTGGTTATGAGGACATTTGCTATCAGGTAAAAATAATCAACATGACAAGATCAGTTAAATCATCATATCAAGATTTAGTAATGGAGGTATTATTTGGTAAAAGATTCGGATAAAGAATATCGAGAAACCATGCAAGAGATAATGCTTGAACTAAAAATTAAGACAGAAAAATTATTCAGAAAACTTCAAGAGGAAACTAAAAAATTTAAATTCAAATTCTAAGAAAACATTTGGCTTGGGGGCTGTGAGCTTTTTCCTTTAATTGCATTTTTTTGAACTGTAAATTTCTTATCAGGTGGAGTGATAGATAGTTTTACAGAAGTGTTAATGGCATAATGCGGAGTGCCATCAGGATTTGTAAAATTGACAGCTTTGCCAACACGATCTAAATCAACTTTGACTTTTACAATTGTTCCATCTTCTAATTCAAAAGATACAAAATCATTTTCAAGACGTTTGTAATCCAACATTTTAAATTCTATTTTTTCAGGGTTTTCACTCATTGTTAATTCACTTTGTCAAGCATTAGTAAAGATAACTCATTAGTTTGATTTGGTCTTCAGTACTAATGATATTTTTGTCAGTCAATATTTCTAAAAGTTCCTTAAATAATGCTTTTTGCTCTACGGACATTCCTCCTGCGGGACCTTTTTCTCCAGGCGGACCTGGTGGACCTCTAGGACCTGCAGGACCTACTGGACCCTGTCCACCTATTGCACCTTCTTCTCCACGTGGGCCTATCGGACCTGTCTGACCTCTTTCACCTTGTATACCTTGAATGCCTTGTGGACCTTGTGGGCCTTTTTCTCCTAATTGACCTGTGGGACCTCTTTCACCTTGTGGGCCTTGTGGACCTTGTGGACCTTTTTCTCCAATAGGACCTGTAGGACCTGTTAGTCCTTTGTCACCAGAAGGACCAATGAGACCTTTGTCACCTTTTTCACCTTGAGGGCCAGGAACACCTGTCAATCCTTTTGCACCCGGTGGACCTTGAGGACCTTGTGGACCTTTTTCTCCAATAAGACCTGTAGAGCCTGTTAGTCCTTTGTCACCAGAAGGACCTTGTGGACCTAACGGACCTTTTTCTCCCAATGGACCAGGTGGACCAGTTAGTCCTTTGTCACCAGATACACCTTGTGGACCTAACGGACCTTTATCACCTTGATCACCAGCAATTCCACGTAATCCAACTTGACCCTTATCACCGGGTGGACCAGTTAATCCTCGTTCTCCTTGTGGACCAAGTGAACCTTTGTCACCTGGTGGACCTTTGTCACCTGGTGGACCAGATGGACCTTTGTCACCTTTGTCTCCGACTGGACCAAAAACTCCTTTGTCACCTTTATCACCTTTGTCACCAGTTAATCCCTTGTCACCTTGTGGGCCTTTGTCACCTTGTGGGCCTTTGTCACCGGGTATACCTTGTGGGCCAGTTGGACCTTTGTCACCTTGTGGGCCTTGAATGCCTTGTGGGCCTTTGTCACCTTGTGGGCCTTTGTCGCCAGATACACCTTGTGAGCCAGTTGGACCTTTGTCACCTTGTGGACCAGTATAACCATATGTAGTAAAAGAATCAGTTGTCTTTACAGTACGTCGTGGTTTTGGTGATTCAATTTCAGTTCTAGTTTCAGATTTAGTTTCCTTTGATGGTTTTCCTAAAGAGACATCAAAAATAGAATGTAATGAAGAAAATAGATCAGCAACAACAATCCAAACGGAATCTAGATCATAAACAGAAGAAGGAATAGGATTATCATCAGAACCAAGTATCTCGGTGAATATTCCGTCTTTTACTCGAAGATGAAAATGCCCTTTCCATAATGAAGAAAATTGTTTATTTCTAATTTGATCAACAGACGGTTTTGAATCAACAATAAAGATCTGTACTTCATAGATGCCAGATTGTTTGAATGGAGCTTGACCTTGAACCTCCAATCTATGACGAGATGACACAATCGTTTGTGTAAATTCCAAGTATTTCTACATTTTCAGAGATTCAGACATGTCAAGAACTAGGCTCAATTCAGGATAGTATTTATCTAGATTAAAGGTCCAAGATGAGCTAGTGAAGCCATTTCAAAAAAAATCAAATGGAAAAGAGATAGAGCCTAAAAAGACAGATCAGGTTGAGGAGACAGGATTGGTAGATCCTGACTATAATCTTAAAAAATTATTTAAAAAGGGAGTAAACCTGATGGCTGACGAAAAGCTTGAAGAGGCAGTAGTTATTTTTGAGCAGGCATTACGAATTGACCCAAACAATATCGAAACTTTGATGAAATTAGGATATGCAAGATTCCACTTGGAAGAGTACAATGATGCACTAAAGATTTATGATAAAATTTTAGATATAGACGTAACCAACCCCGAAGCTTGGAATTTAAAAGCACTGGTCCACTATGAACAAAAAAATTATGCTAAAGCACTAGATGCAGTCGAAAAAGCAGTAGAGTCAGATCCCACATATGGAATGGCATGGTACAACAAAGCATGTTTTCTGTCTCTAGTGAATCAAGTTCCAGAATCGCTTGAAGCATTAAAGCGTTCAATCGAAATTGATGTAAAAAATGCAAGAAAGTCAATCAGAGATAAAGATTTTGCAAATGTCAGAATTGAAGAAGGCTTCAAAAGAATTGTAGAAGTAGTAGTTTTAGAATCAATCAGACAAGGTTATCACACACTTGGTGCTATTGTATGGACAACATTTCTAGACAAAGCTGATGCAGATGATGCATTGAGAAAATTGCTGGAAAAAGGACTAATCGTTCAACACGAAAAACGAGATGGTCTAAGTAGAATTCCAATATATGATCTTACAGCAGAGGTTGCAGAAAGAATGGGAAAAGAGAAAAAAGGATTATTTGGAATCACAAAAAAACAATTACCAAAACCAGTCAAGAACCTAAAAGAGTTAAGTCAAGCCATACAATCAGTTAGGGAAACAATAGAAGAAGAAGATGTTGAAAAAACAATTCAAATCTTTGAAGAGTTTATTGACCCAACAAAGTCAGGAGAGCAAATGATTGAACAATTCTTTGAAGAACACAGAGAAATAAGATTGTGGAAAATCAGATTAAAAGACAGAGGAGTAGACTATCTTATTGAAAACAAAGGTAAGATGCTGAATCTTTTTGATAACATAGAAGTCACAATTACTAAAAAGCTTAGAAACGAAATATCCTAAGTTATTCTGCAGACAAGTCCCAATAGTTTGCATCTTGTTGTTTTGCTATTGGTTTCTCAAGGCCTTTCCATTCTTTGAAAGAGCGTACATACAGCCTGACATTAGGCAATCCAACTGATTTTAGTGCGTAATAAGCCAATCCCGAAAGGGTTCCAACGCTTCCACAATAAGTAATAATTTCAGAATTACCTGAAATTCGCCTGTTATCTAAAAGTCGCTTCATGTCATCTTTTGGTCGTAGAATTTTATCTTGGGTTGCAAGAGTTCTATATGGAAGATTTATTGCACCAGGGATATGTTGTTCTAGATAGTTTAGTCGTTCTCTGTTATCAATGAGGATCACATTTGGTTTGTCTTTTGATGTTTCCAAATAATCAGAAGTTGCTAAAATTTCAGGTTTAAGATGAATTGAATGATTCTTGCTTTGTATTTCCGGTATTTTATTGTCATTTTCTAAACCAAGTGATTTCCATTTACTAAAAGTTGTTTCAAGTAAAGACACATCAGAATGACCAAGATACTCTAACGTCCAAGCAACTCTAGATGCAAGTGCACCAAATGTATCATCATAAACTACTACAGGGGTTTCATCGTCTATACCCATTGCATTTACAAGTTTTAAAACACGTTCGGGACTATCATCAGATAATAAATTTGCAAGTGGGAGATTTACTGCAGTTGGAATATGACTTTGTTTGTAATCTTCCTCTCTTCGTACGTCAATTACTCTAATACTTTTATCTCTAATTTCAGATCTAAGTGAATCAATATCAGTTGTTGTTTTGACTGTTTTTTCTTGGCTCATGCTGCACATTCGCCTTTTCCAGTCTTTGTGTGATAGCTAGAATCACTTCCATAATCAGTGTAAAAATCAGGATCTTCTTCTTTTGTAGGGGGGATTGTAAATGAATCCAAAGCTTTTCTTATATCAAGGATAGATTTTATTTCAGAATCTTCTTTTCCATTTACAACTCTGTGCATCCAATCTTTAAGAGTGTCATCAGATTTTTTATTTTGTTTGAATAATTCAATAACTTTTAAAATTACTGGAATTACTCTTTTTGCAGGAATTCTTTGACATGTGACACCAAGCATTGTTTCTCCATCAGAGCGTCCTCCAAGAGACATTTGATAATTAGGATACATCTCTTTTCCAACTCTACCTCCTCCACCAAAGAAACCAATTGTGGCAATTCCATGTTGGCCACATGCGTTTGGACATCCGCTTATCTTAATTGATGAATCACGTAAATCATCATCTTGGTCTAATTTGAGTTCGAGGAATTTTCTTTGAATTTCCTTTGCCAGTCTATGAGAGTTAGTCAAAGCCAGATTACATGAAGTTGTGCCTGAGCAACCAATAGGGGCAGCCATAGTTAAGGCGCCAGACTTTGCCAATCCTACGGTAAGCAGTTTGGAATACAAACGTGACAAGTCATCATTGTGGACATAACGTAATGCAATGTTTTGTACAAACCCAGCTCTTGCATATCCTTCTGAAGAGAATTCTCTAATTATCATTGCCAGTGCAGTTATCTGATTTGATGTAATGTCTCCAGCCTCAAGGGTTATGAATACAGAGTTATACTCTGACTGTTTTTGTTTTAGTGTGTTAGTTTTTAGCCATCTTGCATATCCATCAGGAATTGAACTACCACTTTCATCAGATATTCTAATTGGTCTTTTAATTATTGACGGAGTAGGATCTACTTCAAGATGAGTTACAACTGATTGAGTTGCCCTCACTATAGCTCTTTCTTTGAGAACTAGATTTTGGAATTTTTCCCAACCCATGTCATTTACAAGATAACGCATTCTATTTCGGGCCATGTTTTTTCTGTCACCTAGTCTATCAAAGATTCGCAGTACTGCAATTGAGGTATACAAAAGATCTTCTTCTGGAGTAAACTCTTCTAATTGATAACCTACAAAAGACTTGTTACCTAATCCTCCACCAAGAAAAATTTTGAATCCTTTTTGAATAGTTCCATCTAAATCTCTAGTTTGTGGAATCAATCCAACATCTACCATTCTTACCATTCCATGTTTTTCACAACATGTAAAATTAAATTTGAATTTTCTTGGGAGGCTTTGGGATAATGGATTTCTTAAGAAGAACCTAGCGGTGGCAAGTGCATATGGTGTAGAATCAAATTCTTCATCAGGACAAACTCCAGATAAAGGGCTACACATTACATTTCTTACAGAATTACCACATGCTTCACGCGATGTAAGACCTACTTCAGCTAATCCTCGTAAAATTTCTGAAACATCTTCCAAGATTACCCAGTGTAATTGAATATTTTCTCTTGTAGAAAAATGTGCACTTCCTATAGAAAATTGCTCGCTTAGTTGAGATATTTTCTCAAGCTGGTGCGGATAAATTTCTCCTGCAGGTAATTTGATTCGAACCATAGCATAATCATTGGTCATTCTGGTGCCGTATGCCCCATGCTGGAGTCTATATCGTCTAAAGCTGTCCTCGTCATATTTTCCTTGACGGAATAACTTTACAGTATTAGCAAAGTCTTCGGCTTCCTCAATTCTTGCCCAATTAATTTTGGGTTTGGGTGAGTCTGGATACGATTGTTTAAGATCAGATACAGTCAATACAATAGAAAGTCCTTTGAGTTATGATATAAATTTTTGATATAGGGAAGTTTAGGAGATAAAGTTTCAAGACTATACGTGAATTTTCCTCATACTGAAAATAATTCCAGCAAATTATAATTAGTTCCCCCTAATTAGTCATATACCAGTTTACCAAATTACAAAAAAGTATGCCTAGAGTTTGGTTGATTATTCTTTATTGAATTGTGTTATTTTAAAACAGGATAAAATGTACGATTAATTTATTATAAATAATCTACAACAACCAAAAGCGTATGACATGATTAATTTCTGTCAACACAATACAAATCTTAATGTTTTAAACAATTAATTTAGATTTTTTTCAAACTATAATAAAACAAAACTATGAATCAGACTGTCCCACAACTGCTCTTCTAAAGTGCCCCGATGGTCTTTTTGAAAGTAGTTCTACAAACCAAGCTTCGTGTTCTATTTCTTCTCCCATTATTCTCTGAGCAATTTCATATGTTCGATGATCCTTACCAACAGTATAATCACATACTTCACCCCATGAACGAATTGCACATTTTTCCGCATCAAGAAGAACTTTTAAAATCTCGTCTATGTCTTCCCAGTTTTTCGGTAGGAATGCATCAGGACAACCTGCAATATCTGCAAACTGTCTAAGATCTCTTGGAAGACTTCCTCCAATCTCATATAACCGTGGAGTCATTGCCTCAAAGTGATTTCTATCCTCTATCCTGGCATCTTCAACAATTTCTTTAATGCCTTCACCATCTAGGCCAGTACAATGCATTCGTAATATTGTATAATAGTAATATGTTGCAAATTCTGCACCTACACCAGCCAAAATGAGTTTTCTCAGTTTCTCCAAGTCGATGCCGTTATTTTCTAGAACTTCAATTCCAGCAAGTTTTCCCACCTTATCTTTGATCTGATTTGACATTTAACTACACTTCTGGAGAGTACTTTCTCTTATCATTATTAGTTTAGTGTTGACAAAATAATTAAGTCATGCTTACAAATATGTCAGTTTTACAGACTGAACTATTATGAATTATTTGAAATCGTTGATGCATAGCCTACATTTATCAGTCAAATCAACATCAATCTTTGAATTTTTAACAATTAATTCAATTAGATTTTTTTCAAACTATAAAACAAAACAATGTATGTATTATTCAATGTTTTGTGTCTAGTTTTTACTTTTGTTTTATCTTCAACTGTTTTCAGATAAAGCCTAAAATAACAACAACTCCAAATATTGGCGGAGCATACAAGTAATATGGGCATTAGTTCTGTAGAAAATATCGCTGTAACAATAAACTTTATTCAAAATCATGTCACTGATGCCGGCATTAAAGATAGTTGTGTCATTTTGAGGTGTTTCTAGGTGATTAAATTTCTAAGTGTTTTAGCAATATTTGTATTAGCTACTTTCATATCCTTTATTCCTCAATCTATTGCACAGGAATCAGCTAATTCAACTGGACAATATGCATTACAGTTGAGACAACTAAAACTTGAAGGTGTGGGCAATATTGACACTGTAACGTATGGAATATTTTATGTTACAAGTAAAGATCAATGTGAAGATTCTGATTATCAACGCTTAGAATTCTATCAAATAATAACAGATGAATATCTTTCACTATATCGTCTTGCCTACAAACAAGATTATGCTGCATGTATTACAGAAAAAGAGTTTGAGAAACATTTTTCTACAATATCTCCAACGGTCATACCAATTGTAATAGTGGATGAAAATGCAGCTCAAAAAATTCTGGTTCAGCAAGGAAACTATGGCTTGTTTACTATTTCAGGAATAGGATCAGAATCCATCCTAGTTTGTGCTTGTGACGATAATATAGAGAGTTGGGCAGGGGCATGGGTTTTATCCCATGAATTATCACATTTAGCTCTTTATCGATATAAAGCTCCAGAGTCGGTTTATTTCACATGGGTGCATTACAATGAAGCCATGTCATATGCATGCAAGATAGTATCTCAATCTGACTTTTGTCCTGAATATTCAACAATAATAACTGCACCGTCAGGAAATCCAATTCCTGTAATGGAGATTTTTGGGCAGGGAGCAACAGCTTACAACATGCCACTAAACCCTCCACAATTAGATGTCCCAATAATTCAGAAATCTATTCCAGATGAGGAAATTGTAAAAGCTGTACAGATTCATGTTTTTCCTCCTACACCTGAGCTTGACATCATATCAGCTGTTAATGTAGTTGGCTTGAGACCTTTAGAAATTAACGACCATCTTTATCCTGTTCCATATAATATTACAGGGGGAATAGTTCAGGAGTTCTATGCAGATTCTTTTACAAAAAAACTGACTGTAGAAGTAATTGGCGGAGAGAATGGTGGACAGTTACAATTACAATTATCAAGAAAAATAATGGATTCAATTCAAGATGGTAAAGATACAAGATTTGTAGTAAGCAGTGGGACCGTTGACGATGTAAACAAAAAACAACTAAACTATACAGAAATACAAACCAATACAGAAACAAGAACGTTGGAAATTAATTTTCCACAAGATAGAAGCGTTATAGAGTTAACAGGTACTATGATAGTGCCAGAATTTCCATTGCCTGCAATAACACTAGTAATTTCTCTTGGTTCCATACTTGTATTTTATAGAATAAAATCTATAAAACAAAAATTCTAACACACATCAGGTTGTCATCAATTTTTTCAAGATTCCAACATATGGTCTTATACAAATTCAAAAAATAAACTTGTTAAAAAAAGAGGGTTAGTTCCTAAGCCACATCATATTGTGGTCAATAAGGAATTTTTCTCGTTTGTCCATACCGTCTTCATCTACAATTGTAAATGAATCTGGCAATACTGACTGAATACCATCACTGTCAAACACAGATTTG
>JAICOU010000111.1 GCA_025930495.1 Nitrososphaeraceae archaeon | reverse complement strand
GTAAAAGAATATAATTTAATTTGAAATTATCTATACATTAAATTATCTTACATAGTCATAAAATTCTGAATGTACAATAATTTAGACTAGATTTTACAGTAATGCTGCACCAAAAACTCCAGCAGAGTCACCTAATTTGTTTTTTAGAATTGGAGTGTCAACTAAATCTGAAAAGACTTTGTGATATACTGAATCTTTTCCTTCAGTGTATAAAAAATCAATATTGGATAAACCACCTCCCAAAACTATTACGTCAGGATCTAAAATATCAATTACATTTGCCAATCCAAATCCAAAGTTTTCCAAAAATTCATTCTTCCATTGTTTTGCCTTGGAATTTTCAAGATTTTGTATAATTTCAGGCATGTTTTGTGATCTTTCAGTCAGTTCTTTCCATCGTTTTTCTAATGCTGGACCACTAATGTATGTCTCAACACAACCTTGTTTTCCACAATAACAATTATTTCCATTTTGATGTAATGTATGATGTCCCCATTCTCCAGCGATATTAGTTCTACCTTGATGAATTTTTTTATCAATGACTATGCCTCCACCTACACCAGTGCCCATTATTACTCCAAAAACAACATCAAATTCTTTTGCAGCACCCATTATAGATTCAGCTATTGCAAAACAATTTGCATCGTTTTCCATAGAGATTTTTTTATCAAATTTATTTTCTAAATCCTCTTTGAGTGGTTTTCCTATAAGACATTGAGTATTGCTGTTTTTTATCATTCCAGTCTTTTTTGAAATTGCACCAGGAGTACAGATACCTATGGAGTAATCTACAGTATTTTCTAAAAGATCTGCAGCCAGTAAACTAATTGTGTTTAGTATGTTGGGATAATCATTTTGCGGAGTTGGAACTCTTTTGCGTTTAATTGTGTCAAAATTTTCATCTAGCAGAATTGCTTCTACTTTAGTTCCACCAAGATCTATTCCTAGTTTGTACAACAATTAATCAATAAAAATGGGATTGCTTAAGTTTTAGCTAATTATATAAAAAAAGATTTATCGTGCGCCAGAAACAGAAATTACATCATCAATTCGAAGAATCATACAGGCAGCTTCGGTTGCAGATTTGATTATCTGTTCTTTTACTATAAGAGGTTCTACAACATCAATAGCTAACATATCTGCAATTTTTGTATTTCTTGCATCAATTCCTGTCCATTTACGACCTTGATTTTGTTTTGCTCTAAGTGTAGCCATTGTATCAATAGGATCCATTCCTGCATTTTCTGCTATTGTAAGGGGAATAACCTCCAATGCCTCTGCATATTTTTTAATTGCAAGTTGTTCTCTACCATCAAAGCTATCTGCCCAGTCTTTTAGTTTAGATGCGGCATATGATTCTGGTGCTCCGCCTCCCGCAACAATTTCTGGTTTTTCAATTACGTCTTTTACTACCATTAGAGCATCATGAATTGAACGATCAACTTCATCGATAACTCGCTGTGAACCGCCTCGAATAAGCAAAGTTACAGATTGTGGATTTTTACATCCTTCAATGAATACCCATTTGTCGGATTCAACTTTCTTTTGATGAGCCAAGTCTGCAGTACCAAGATCTTTTTCTGTAAGATCATCAAGATTAGAGATAACACGTCCTCCAGTAGCTTTGCCAAGTTTTATCATGTCACTTTCTTTAACACGTCTAACTGCCATAATACCATATTTTGCTAAATAGTGTTGTGCAATATCGTCAATTCCTTTTTGACAAATTAATACATTAACGCCAACATTGTGAAGTTTGTCAACCATTGTTTTGAGCATTCTGTTTTCTTCTTCCAAAAACATTTGCATTTGTGTAGGATCAGTAATTCTTATTTCTGAACTCATCTCAGTTTTTTCAATTTCTAGTGCAGAATTCAAAAGTGCAATCTTTGCTTTCTCAATTTTAGTTGGCATGCCACTATGAACAACTTCTTTGTCTAAAACAATGCCTTTGATAATTTGAGTATCTGTAATAGAACCGCCGGCTTTCTTTTCAACTTTGATATTTTCAAGATCTACAGAATATGTCTCTGCTTTCTTTGTTGCAACTCGTAATATTGCATCAACTACAACTTTGGAGAGTACATCACTGTCTTCAGAGATTAGTTTTGATTGCATACTGGTTGTGGCAATCTTGAGAAGTGTTTCTCTATCATCAGGTC
>JAICOU010000091.1 GCA_025930495.1 Nitrososphaeraceae archaeon | reverse complement strand
TGATTAATTTTCTCTAACATCTCTGCAATTCTTGAATTTTTTGCATGACCTTCAAAATCTACGTAGAAATTATACTCCCAAGTATTTGTCTTGGTTGGTCGCGACTCTATTTTAGTTAGATTGACCTTATAATTATGAAAGTTTTCTATGATTCTGTGAAGAGAACCAGGTTCATGCTTTATGGAAAAAATTATTGATGTCTTGTCTTTTCCAGTTTCTTCCTTGTTGTTTTTTGATAATATCAAAAATCTAGTGTAATTATTCAAATTATTTGCAATGTTTTCTGATATTACAGGCACATTGTAAATCTTAGATGCATCCTTACTGGCAATACATGCTATGTTTTTTTTGTTTAATTCTTTGATAATCTTTACACTTCCTGCTGTATCATATGTGGGAACTGTTTTCATGTTATGTTTTTCAATAAAGTTTCTGCACTGTCCTAATGCTTGTGGATGGGAATACACAGTATCTATATCATTCAAAGTTCCAGTTCCTATCAAACAATGTTCAATTCTATGATAAGTTTCACCTATGACATTAAGTGATGTTGAATACAACAAATCATAACTTTCTCCAACACTGCCTTCCAATGAGTTCTCTACTGGTAAAATAGAATACTCTGTTTTGTCTAATGTGGTATTTTCTAAAACTTCTGCAAAGGTTAGAAGAGGAACTGTTTGAATTTCTTTGTTAAAAAATGCTCTCGCTGCTGCTTCACTATATGCCCCTCGTTCACCTTGGAACGAAACATGTATCATTTTTTACTCTCTCAGCTTTACGAAATCAGTGTTACCATAATTTGCTGAAAGTTTTCTTTCATCAATCCAAGCACATTCTGTACATTTGATGGCATCACGCATTTGGACTACTTTTCCACCACACTTTCTACATTTTGTAAATAATACACCCAAGTGTGACTCCTCAATTGTTGCATGAATTGTACCATTTAGGTGATTTAGAATCTTTAATGTAACAATGTCGTTTACCAAGGCCACATTCTTTTTTCTAAGATTTCTTGTTGAACAAATACATTCAACTTTTGATGTCGTTGGTTTGCCATTAATGTAATCAATTGATACTGCTATCATAGAAGACATAACTGCAGCTACAGTTCCTATTATGATATCTCCGACTTTTGGAATAGATATCATCTTTGGATGCTTTATGTTTGCAACTCGTGTTTCTTTATTGAGATCTGTTATGCCTACAGTTGCTGCACGCACCATATCACCATCGTCAAAAGTATTGTATCCTGCTTCATATTCTTCAATTGATGCTATTTTATCTCCAGGCAATGCAGCAATTTCAGACATGCTGTATTTTTTGGTGTTATGATTATAATTGTTTGTGGTCTTGAAGCATTCTTGACAAATCATATAACCAGAAAAAATTCAAAACAATCATGAAAGCTCTGGTGTATGATAACTATACTGTAGATGATGATTTTTCTAAAATTTTAAAAATTAAAGACATTCCTGAACCTGAACCAAAACACAATGAAGTCATTTTCAAAGTAAAGAGTGCATCTCTGAATTATGATGATATTTGGGGAATGAGAGGCAAGCCTCTGGCTGTACCTTTACCTCACATATCAGGTACAGATGCTGCAGGTGAAGTAATTGCAATAGGCCAAGATGTAAAAAATATCAAAATCGGTGATAGGGTTGTCTCTCATGGAAACATGTCATGTAGAATATGTAAATCATGCACTAGTGGAAGAGAATATGATTGCAGGCAGAGAAAAATTTGGGGATTTGAAACCGGTCCACTCTGGGGAGGATATTGTGAAATTACTCATTTGCCAGAAGTTAATGTCGTAAAAATTCCTGATAATGTTACCTATGATTCTGCAGCAGCTGCTTCAATGACTATGTTGACATCATGGCATATGCTAGTTGGAAGAGCCAAAATTCAACCGGGGCAGCTAGTTTTGATTATGGGTGGAGGTTCTGGTGTTGGAAATTATGGAATTCAAATCGCTAAATTATTTGGCTGTACTGTAATTGCCACAGCTAGTCCAGATAAATTAGATAAATTATTAGAATTGGGAGCTGATTATGCAATAGATCATAGAAAAGAAGATTGGCATAAGGAAGTTCGTGATATCTCTAAAAAAATAACCAAGCCTTTTGGAGATGTGACTGGAGTTGATGTAATTTTTGAGCATATTGGAGGTTCGCACTGGAATAAGGAATTGACTTTGCTAAAGTATGGAGCAACAATTGTTACAACTGGAGCAACAACTGGTTATGACGCTAAAACAGATTTGCGCCATATTTTTTTCAAAGGTATCAATATTTTAGGCTCAACTCAAGGAACTAGGGCTGAGTTAGAGCAAGCTCTGTACTGGATGTCTCAAGGTAAAATCATATCTAACATTGATTCTGTTTACTCTTTTGAGCAAGCAGCAGAAGCGCATACAAAGATGTTAACTGGAAAAGGATTATTTGGAAAAATCTTAATGAAGCCTTGATGTAAAATTAATGATGACTAGAAATCCCAAAACTGATTCTATTCTTGATGAAGCAAATAGATTATTTTTAAAAGGCAAACTACAAGAAGCAATCAATTATTATGATGAAATCCTACATGAAAATCCAAATCATATTGGTTCTCTTAACAACAAGGGATATGCACTAAATAAATTAAAAGACTATGATGGTGCCATACAATGTTATGACCATGCCTTGAAATTAGATTCTGGAGATCTTTCTGTTTTAGTAAACAAAATATCCACTTTGAGAAAAAAAGGTGATTTTACTGAGGCATTAAATTATTGCAATACTATTTTGGAAAATAATTCAAAATACAACATTGTACTGTACCACAAAGAAAGAATCTTGTTTTCAATGGAACGATTTGAAGAATCTATACTTTGTTGCAATAAGATTTTAGATGACTATCCACATAATGGCGATGTTCTTTTTGATAAATCTTGTAATCTTGCAATGCTTTCTAGAATAGATGATGCACTTGATACGCTTGAAAAT
>JAICOU010000119.1 GCA_025930495.1 Nitrososphaeraceae archaeon | reverse complement strand
TCTTCAAAATTTGCTTCTTCAAAAAGAATCTCATCTATACTAGGGTGATGTTTTTCATATGGTTTTCTAGGATTGAAAATTCTACATGATGCAATCTTTGCAGCAGTGTCTTTTTTTGCAAATTTTAAAATATTTTCTCTTGTTTCAACTTGAACTGGAAATGTTTCTTTCAGAAAAACAGCTAGTCTCTCAAGTTGAATCTGGGAAACAGTAGGTTCATCATACAAAAATATTTTTGTGATTTTCAATAAATCAATAAATTACTTATTGTTTATCTTTCTAACTCTTTGATTTTCTCTGCTGTGATTTCAGCTGCTTTTCTTCCTGAAAACAACATTGAGCCATAAGTAGGACCCATTCTTGCCAATCCATATGTTTCAGTCACAGACATTCCTGCTGCAACCAATCCTGGATATACTTCACCAGTATTGTGAACCACATGTTCTTCTCCTTCATTTACATACATTGGATTCATTCCCTTCCATTCTACTAACCCTCTATCGACAAGTCGTTTTACTGCCACCGAGTCATGACCTGATGCATCAATAATCATTTTTGCTTCAAGCGCAATTGGATCAACACATGTGATGTTTCTTGGTAATGCTGATACTGGCATCCAATTAACAACAATGCCTGTAACTCTACCATTTTTTAAAACAAGATCATCAAACTTTGTAAGATTGAGAAATTTTACTCCTGCATCACATGCAGCTGCAATTAGTTTTGAAACTGCATGTGGTCCTGGTGTCAAGTACAATCCTTCTGAAACTTTTTTGTATGGAATTCCTAATTCATCCCATATCTTTTGGGCTGGTTCTCTGACTGTTACTGGATTCATCATATATCCGCCTAACCAATAACCTCCACCAAGGTAATTGTTTTGTTCAACAACTAAAACTTTGAAACCCATATTTGAAAGATCTCTGCTTGCAGTTAATCCTGCAGGCCCAGCTCCTATAATTATCACATCTGATTCTGCTCTGTCTATTAGAACTGAGTGCCATTCATTTGCAATTGCACGAGTAATATCGACTTCACGAACATCAGTAAATATTTTTGTTGATTTTTCTGCAACAGTAGCTTTTTGCATGAAAATATTGCTTCTTAGAACCCATTAATACTTTCCCACGAGTTTTTTTAAAATTAGGTAAACTAATAGGCATAATTCTATGCCCCTTTTTTTAAACATACACATGAAATAAAATTATGAGATGTCTTTACAACAAAATCATATCGAATTTAAAAACAACAGAATAATTCTAAAAAGATAGATCAGATTTCATGGTTCTACAATCCAGAAGAGATTCAAGGAAGTTACTGTTGTTCTCTTTTGAATCTGTTTTTCGTGCATCACTTACACCGTCTATAAATCTCAAAAAAGTGTCTACATTTACGGTAATAGTTTTGTATTCTTTTCGTGGCAAACTATATTGTCCTTCCGTGTAATTGACATGATAGTTTATCAAATACTGAAGTTGTTGCCTTTGCATTTTGGGCAGAAAAAACTAGAGGACAAATCATACACAAATAGGGAACGAACAAAATTTGACTCATTTAATTTTGATTATACTCATAAAGATAATATAAGTAACGC
>JAICOU010000012.1 GCA_025930495.1 Nitrososphaeraceae archaeon | reverse complement strand
TCTGATATTATTGCCTCTCTAACAGCTGGACTAGGTACATTTTCACTTGCAATTAACGGAATAGAATTTTCAAACCATTTGTGATGTTCTTTTAACTTTAAGAAAATTTTATCGTAAGACTCTTTATTTGCTGACTTGACCATGTTTTGCGAATTAATTTTCCCAATTTAAAAACACCGATTTTAGACTATTTTATTGACTAGTTTTTGATCTGCAACGTATAAAAGGGGAGTTGGAGATTTTTTCATCTATGGGTATGCAAGCAACTTCTAAAGGCACTATGCCAGTTGTATTGTTAAAAGAAGGCGGCTCTGAAACCAAAGGACGAGACGCACAAAAAAATAACATTGCAGCAGCTAAAATAATTGCCGAAATTGTTCATACTAGCCTTGGTCCAAGAGGTATGGATAAAATGCTAGTTGACTCCTTGGGAGATGTTACTATTACTAATGACGGTGCAACAATTCTAAAAGAAATTGATGTTCAACATCCAGCAGCAAAAATGCTCGTTGAAATATCAAAGACTACTGATAATGAAGTAGGAGATGGT
The DNA here is from genome assembly GCA_025930495.1 of Nitrososphaeraceae archaeon. Taxonomy (GTDB): domain Archaea; phylum Thermoproteota; class Nitrososphaeria; order Nitrososphaerales; family Nitrosopumilaceae; genus Nitrosarchaeum. The sequence continues at coordinate 30,059 of JAICOU010000012.1, read as the reverse complement.
ACCACATCAGCTGTAATTCTAGCTGGTGCTCTTCTAGAGAATGCTGAATCACTTTTAGATCAAGATGTTCATCCAACAATTATAGTTGATGGATATAGAAAGGCAGCTAAAAAAGCAAAACAATTCCTTCAAGATATTGCTGAGACTGTAACTGCAAATGATAAAACAATTCTTAATAAAATTGCAAAAACATCTATGCAAACAAAACTAGTAAGAAAAGACTCTGATCAATTAGCAGATATTGTTGTGAAAGCAGTTCTTGAAGTTGCTGAAAAAGAAGGTGACAAATATACTGTTGATATTGATGATATTAAAGTAGAAAAGAAAGCCGGCGGCTCGATTAAAGATTCTGTTATTATTCAAGGTATTGTGCTTGACAAAGAAATTGTTCATGGTGGAATGCCAAGAAAAATTTCTGATGCAAAAATAGCATTAATTAACAAAGCTCTTGAAATTAGTAAAACTGAAACTGATGCTAAAATAAACATCTCAAACCCACAACAATTGAAATCATTTCTTGATGAAGAAAATAGAATGCTAAAGAATATGGTGGATAAAGTAATTGGTTCTGGAGCCAATGTTGTTTTGTGTCAAAAAGGAATTGATGATATGGCTCAACACTATCTTGCAAAGGCAGGAATCATTGCAGTTAGAAGAATTAAAGAGAGTGATCTTACAAAACTTGCAAAAGCAACTGGTGCTAGAATTGTAAATAATCTAGATGACATATTTGAAAAAGATCTAGGTGATGCCCAATTAGTAGAAGAAAGAAAAATTGAAGAAGACAAATGGGTATTCATTGAAGGTTGCAAACATCCAAAATCTGTCACATTACTTCTTCGTGGTGGCTCTCAAAGAGTAGTTGATGAAGTTGAACGTTCAGTTCATGATTCACTTATGGTAGTAAAAGACGTAATTGAAAAACCAGAGATTGTTGCAGGTGGTGGTGCACCTGAAACTTATGCTGCAACTAAAATAAGAAGTTGGGCAAAATCACTAGAAGGCAGAGAGCAATTGGCTGCTGAAAAATTTGCAGATTCTTTAGAATCAATTCCTTTAACACTTTCAGAAAATGCTGGGATGGATCCAATTGATACACTTACTGTTCTTCGTTCTAGACAAATGAAGGGAGAAAAATGGACAGGAATTGATGTTATGAAAGGTAAAATTGGAAATATGAAGTCAAGTGATATTATTGAACCACTAGCAGTTAAACTTCAGATTGTTTCTGCAGCTGCAGAGGCAGCTTGTATGATTCTTAGAATTGATGATGTTATTGCCACACAAAAATCTGCAGGACCACCACCTGGAGCAGAAGGCGGAATGCCTGGAATGGGTGGTATGCCTGGAATGGGAGGAATGGGTGGTATGCCTGATATGGGCGGAATGATGTAAATCATTTTGATAGCAAATTATTTTTCAAAAGTTTATTTGATAATCTCATTTACGAACCACATTGAGTAAAACTACATCTAAAATGCTTACAGGATTCAAGTATGTCTATCTAATAGCATTTTTTGCATTACTTTCAGGATTTTTCCATCCACTGATCACTAACACAAGTTTTGATAGTGTAGTAATTGGAGTTATTGTATTATTTGTTGGTCTTGCAGGTGGTCTCCTACTTTACAAATCTGCAATTTCTGAGAAAAGACGTATGATATTTCTTGGTGGAGGTTTTGCTCTAATATCGATTTCATTATTTTATATCTTTCAGATTACTGGAAGAATTTAGATATCAAAATATAGATAAAATTCGTGTGGATGAGGTCTAATTGCAATTTCACGCTGATCCCTTTTACCTAACTCTATAATTTTATCAATTACATCACTTGTATAAATTGGACTGAGGAATTTTCTGTCACTTTCTAATTCATCCAGTGCTTCACCAAGACTCTTTGGCAGCACTCCTATTCCCCTTTTGGCCCTATCTGATTTTGTCATTTTAAAAATATCATCACGGACTTGATCACCCGGATCTATCTTTTTCTTAACTCCATCCATACCAGCTGCCGCTACTGCAGCAAATACAAGATATGGATTTGATGAAGGATCAGGAGCTCTAAATTCAAGTCTCTTAAGACTAGCATAATTTTTCCCTTTAAGATGTTGTGGTACTCTTACTATTGCAGATCTGTTACCTGCACTCCATGCGATATAAGCTGGTGCTTCATAACCAGGAACAAGTCTATGATATGAGTTAGTAGTAGGATTACAAATTGCAGATAATGCTTTTGCATGATTAATAATTCCACCACAAAAATATTTTGCAGTTTGACTCAATTCATCTATATCGTCAGGATCATAGAACATATTTTCTTTTCCTTTCCATAAACTTACATTAACATGCATACCAGATCCTGCATCCATCGCAATAGGCTTTGGCATCATAGTTGCAACTTTTCCATATTTTTGTGCTACATTTTTTATTACATATTTGTAAGATTGAGCAGCATCTGCAGCATTTGTCATATAGTCATATTTGATATCAATTTCACATTGTCCTGCAGTAGCAACTTCATGGTGATGATTATCACATAATATACCAAAATCATTATTCAATATGTTTACACATTCATTTCTAAATGGAGTCAGAGTATCTGAAGGAGTACTTGGATAGTATCCCTCTTGAAGACCCATAGGATATCCTGTTCCTTCATTATTCCATGGAGCTTCTTTTGATTCAATTGAATAGGATTGACCTTTGTATGGAGTTAAAACATCCCAATACACTTTATCAAAAACAAAAAACTCTACTTCCGGACCCCAAGCACTATAATCAAATCCTTGAGATTTTACATATTCTTCTGCTTTTTGTGATATTCCTCTAGGATCTCTAGATAATCTCCCCCTATCTCCCCCCCAGTAGATATCACATAGTAATCTTGCAGTCTTATTTTCAGTCATCCATGGAATAATGGCAAAAGTATTGGGATCTGGTTTTAAAATAAGATCTGAATCATCAACATTAGCAAAACCAATTATTGATGAACCGTCTAATTTTGGTAGTCCATCTCTCATTTGTTCAGGTGTAAATGTGATTGCTGAGATTGTAGTATGATGAAAACGACCAGTAAGACCAGTAAATTGTAAATCTATAAACTGAATTCCCTCATGTTGAATTCTGGCAAAAACTTCATCTGGTGAATATGTTACTTGTATTGCTTTTCCATGACTAACTTTATAGGGCAATTTTATGCTTCAATCAAACACAAATACATCCGAGATTTAAGGATTAGGTAAGAAATGTCAGAAACAAATGAAATCGATCTCAACAAATTACATCATATAGTCCTACGAGAAACTGAAAGTGATTCAATTCAAGAAATTAATCCTGATTTCTATAGAAATCTTTCAGACTTTATTGGTGACTTGAAAAAACAAGAATTTGATGGAGTAGAAAGTAAAATCAAAGAGACCATAATTGATACAGCTACAGAACTAACATCACTTTTAATCAATATTAGACTTGACAAAATTATCAAATCAGATAATATAGATTTTAAAAATCTTTTAGACGAAGAAAAATTTATCCTTGATGCAGAAGAGGAACAAAGAGAACGAACTGAAATGATTCTCTCTGCAACAATTAATGGAAAATCAAAATTCCTTGAATCGATTTCTCAAAATCATAAAACCAAGACTGTTGTTATTAGATTTCTTAAAGAAGTAGATGAGATTATAGGCGCCGATTTGGAAAAATATGGACCTTTTAAAACAGAAGATATTGCAACAATACCATATGAAAATGCTCAGGCATTAATTGCTAAAAATATAGCAACTAAAGTTCGTTGGGAAGATTAGATAGAAATTACACCTCTAATTATTTTCATTTATGACACATACAGGTGTTGATGTTGTTGATTTTCTGTTTTATACAATTTATCCAGTAATTGGCATATTTACAGTAGAAGTAATTAGTAGAGTTACTAAAACCCCGAAATGGATTAAACTCTGGTTACAAGCTGCAGTGTCAATAGGATTTGGAATTTATTATTGGTTTGTATTACCTGCACCTCAAAATTTCCCATTAACGGCAATGGTGATGTTTGCACTTGCTTTAGCATTAATTTATCAAGGAAGGCGTGCAAAAATATCTCCTGATAAAAGTCCATATTAGATTATTGTCTAATTTTTGAATCTTCGAAACATTCGCTTGAATACATTTTGTTTATTTGGTCCTCCATCTCTGATTACTTTTTTCTCTCCAAATCTACGAGCTCTGATCTGAGTTAACTTCACACATCTATGTTCTTCTGGTAGTCTATGTTCAGCACAAAATGGATCCTTACAATAATTACATTGGAAAGGCATATCTACCATATCTCCACAATAAGCACATTTTTCAGGTTTCACAATAATTCTATAGTTTTTCATCTAATAAACCTGTTATCATCTCATTTAACATTTAATTTTTTTTTCAAAAAATTTAAGTAAACGTTTTTACAATGTTGTAATTAAAAATAATTAAGTGAATTCTAATGATTAAAGATAAAGTAGCAATCATAACTGGGGCAAGTAGTGGAATAGGTTTTGTTACAGCATTAGCACTTTCAAAAGCAGGAGCAAAAGTTGCAATAGGTGCACGACGAACTAATATGCTTTCTGAATTAGAAAAAAAGATTAAAGAAAACGGTGGAGAAGTTTACTCCCAAAAATTAGATGTTACCAAGAAAAATGAATGTAATTCTTTTGTTGATAATGTTTTGAAAAAATGGGGCACAGTGGACATTTTAGTAAATAACGCTGGATTGATGCCTTTGAGTTTTTTTAAAAATTTGAAGATTGATGAATGGGATCAAATGATAGATGTTAACATCAAAGGAGTACTATATTGTACTGGGGCAGTAGTTACACATATGCTCGAAAACAAATCTGGTCATATAATCAATATTTCATCAGTCGCTGGAAGAATTGTTTTTCCTGCAGGTAGTGTTTATTGTGCAACAAAACATGCAATTACTGCATTCAGTGAAGGACTAAGACAAGAACTCAGTGTAAGGAAAAATATTCGTGTTACGTGTATTGAACCAGGAGTAGTTGCAACAGAACTAACAAACACGATTACAGATGAATCATTACAAGGATTTGTTGAAAATGCTAAAAAAATGGAAGCTTTACAAGCTGAAGACATTGCAAATGCTATTGTTTATGCCATAGAGTCACCAAATCATGTAAATGTAAATGAAATTCTAATAAGACCTACTACTCAAGATCGTTAAATTGTCTGACATCCCTCATGTGTTAATTCTTGGTGGAGGTTTTGGTGGATTGGCTGCAGCCAATGAGATTAGAAACAACCTTTCATCATCACAAATTAAGATTACAGTTGTTGACAAAAAAGATTGGTTCATGGTGGGCTTTGCCAAACTTTGGATTATTACAGGAACACGAACATTTGAAAATTCAATAGGTTCATTAAATGAACTTGCAAAAAAAGAAATTAATTTTCTAAAGGAAGAAGTACTACAAATTGATCTTCAAAATAAAAATATCAAAACTACAACTAAGATTTTACCATATGACTTTCTAATCATTGCAATGGGTGCAGTATTAGCACCTGAAAAAATTCCGGGACTATTAGAAAATGGAATGAATCTTTATGATCATAACCAACTCACTGAAATTCATAATAAATTAAAAAATATGAAATCTGGTAATATTGCCATATCAATTATGGGAATGCCTTACAAATGCCCTCCTGCACCATTTGAGGCTAGTTTGTTGATCGATTCTATGCTAAGAGAAAAAGGAGTCAGAGACTCTGTACAAATTCATTTCTATAGTCCAGCACCAATAACATTGCCTGCAGCTGGTCCAGAAATCAGCCAACAAATTCTTAATTTGATAAATTCTGAAAACATTGTTTTTCATGATTCATGCAAAATAAAATCTGTAGAGAAAAATAAATTAATTTTTCAAAATAATGAAGAAGCTAATTTTGATTTACTTCTTGCTATACCTCCACATATTTCACCCAAGATAATTTATGATTCAGGATTAGCAAAAGATGGTGGATTTATTCCAATTAATAGAGATTGTAAAACCCCATTTGAAAATGTATATGCAGTAGGTGATGTAACTACTTTGGCAGTTACTGATATGATGGCTGTTCCAAAAGCAGGAATATTTGCAGAAGGAGAAGCAATGACAGTGGCACAAAATATCATATCAAAAATACAATCTAAAAAAGAATCTTCATTATTTGATGGAAAGGGTGGTTGTTTTATTGAATCAGGAAGAGATACTGCATCCATAATCGAAGTAGATATGTTTTCAGAACCTAAACCATCAACAAAACTAACTGAATCTACAGCTAAACATCTTGATGAAAAGATACAATTTGAGAAAGAACGACTCTCAAAATGGTTATGATGAATCATCTTTTTTATTTTCTTTTGTAAGATGCTCTAAAATAGCTCTTACCTCAACACCCAAATTCTGAGAATCTTTTGCTAATTCTAATTTTTCAGGAATACTTTGCTTAAAATTTTCATCTTCAAATTCTATTCTTATTTTTTGAATACAATCAAGATGATCCTGTTCAGTAGCAGAAATCTTGTGACAAATACTGCAAATTTTCATTAATCCTCTTTACTAACCCGACGATTTAATAATTTCATTTTGTGCCTCTCACATGAGGGGTCGTAGTCTAGCTTGGTATGATACTAGTCTGGGGGACTAGTGGTCGCAGGTTCAATTCCTGCCGGCCCCATTACAATTTTAGTATCATTAGAATATCATCAAAACTTCTTCGTGTTTGTTCTTGCTTGTATATTCTTAAAACATCAATAATTTTTTGTTTTGGTGGAATCTTGTAAACTCTTTGAACTTTTTTGGCAATACCTGAACCAATAAAAATAGCCTGAGTGACTGATGTCACATTTGATACTCTTCTATTAACACTTGAACTTTCAAAATCAATTAAAGTTGATCTTGATTTTCCAACAATAACATGTTTTGAAATGCTACTTAATTCACCATGATCAAATCCCATCTGATCTAATCTATAACAATCTTCTAAAATAGTTCTAACTACCAATTTTAATTTCTTAGAACTTCCAGTACCTTGTAGATATTGTATCCAATCTCCAATTTTATCCCCATCAAGATATTCCATTACTAAGAAATTCTTACTTACATCATATAGTTTGGGTCCAACATTTACCGTATTTACCAATCTAAGTAATTTTGCCTCACTTTGCATTTCACTTCTTTGAGAATCTGTTCTTCTAATCTTCAATGCAATTACATTATTTCCTTTTTTTGCTAAGACTACTACTCCAACATATCCCTTTCCTAAAATTTGTAAACTACCAATTGTAGTTTGGCCAACAAATGATATTGATTTAATTTTTAATTTTTCTAATTCAAAAATCCTTGATTGAAGTTGACGTGAGCTGGCTTTTGGATAACCAAGAATTTTTGAATAAGGTTCTTTTATGAATTTTTTAATTGGAATGAAAGATTGCGCCATCAGTTGAAATCAAATCCAAAATTGCCTCTTTAATTGATTTGCTTAAATTTTTGTTTCCTATAGAAACTCTAAATCCTTTCTTAAAATCACTTTGTAATCCTTTTGGTATGCCTGTTTGAAGATTGTTTTTTAGTAATTCTGTCATAAATTTTACTACATCATTATACTTTCTCTTTTCAAGTGATATGATTTTTTTATCATTACCAATCCACATTAATTCAGTTTTTGAAATGTTTTTTGAAATAAAACTATTACAATCATCCTCTCTAAAAAATTCAGGACCACTTTTAGAATAATTTTTTGAGATTTTAGTTGATTCTAAAAGGAAAAAAAGACAAGCTTCACTTTGTTCATCTGAATATGGCTTACTACGTAAAACATTGAAGCCTCCTAATTCTAATTGAGTTGCAAGCGAAGTAGTTGCTCTCTTAATTTGTCCCCAAATAATATCTGGACTTCTGATCTTGAAATTAAATTTCACTACAAGAACATTTTCCCAGTTATTTTTTGATGATTTTAATTTTTTAGGTTTAAAGAATTGCAGTGCAGATTTATTCTGAAAAGATCTGCAAGCAAGAATAAATTTTCCTATATTCTCATCAGAAATTGCAGCTGCTAAGTTCCTATTACTATCTATAGGATCTATAATTATCATAGATGTTTCAAATACTTTTGTTGTCTTTCCAATTATTTGATTTTGTTGAATTTTTGCAATTGATTTTATTACATTCTCAAAACTACCAAAATTTAAAATCAAAACTTCTGATACATATCCACTAAAACCTTGTTTTGCAATTTCCGCTCCATAAATTTTAGTTAACTTTAGAAATGTTTTGAGTATTCTTACTTCATTTCTCATTTTAGGAGTAAGTGCATTTTGCATGTACTTAGTATGAAATGGGGATCTATCTGCAGAACTTTTCCATTCTCCTAAATTTACATCATAACATGGAACTACATTAATTTTAGTTTTCTTAATTCTAGCCTCAACATAGGGATGCTCAGAATATCTAACATAGGGATTATATTTTTTCATTGATTCAAAACCAACTTTTTTTGAAATCTCTGTAAATTTTTCATCTGGAACTGATTTTTTAAATTTAATAAAAATATCAACATCTGCTTCTTTTGATAACCAAGTATCTTTAGCATAGGATCCGCCAAATTCTAATCCAACTATTTCAGGATAGTTTCTAATTTGATTTTCAACTAAAATAAAAGCTTCATTAGCAATTTGTTTTTTTGACTTTTCTATATTTTTAGATGGTATTCCAGATTTTTCAATTTTAGAAATTATTTGTTTCATAATCTAGCCTTTATCTCCATCAAGTCAGAATATACAGGTCCTTTTGAACTAAGAACACTTTGTTTAAGTTTGAACCCTGTAATCTCTTGTGTTCCAAAATCAATTGATTTGAATTTATCCAATTCTTTACTAATATCTCCAATCTTATTTTTAATTCTAAACACTGTGATATGAGGTTTAAATGGTTTATCTACAGAAAAACCTAATGGGATTAATGCATTTTCTACTTTTTTTGCTAATTCTATCAGTGAATTTCCACCATTTTCATCAGTACCAATCCATACAACCCTTGGAAATTTTATTTTGGGAAATACACCAACACCTTTGAAATTTACCATGAAACTTGAAAATTTAACAGAATTTAATGATATCATTACTTTCTCTGCGATATCTTGTGATATGTCACCTAAAAATTGCAATGTAAAATGAAAATTATGTGGTTCTACAGGTTTTGCATTTATATTAATTTCAGATTGAAATTTAGAAATTAAGTTAATTATCTCATTAGAATAAATTTCAATTGCTACAAAAGCTCGCATTATAATTTTCTTTTAATTATGTTTTATAATAATTTCCGGTAGCTTCATAGACCAGACCTCGTTTTTGTTCTAATATTGACAAAACTAATTGTATGTTTGACAGGCATGCCTGGAGCAGGTAAATCAACAATAGCTGATGGTTTGCAATTCAAGGGTTATGATATCATTAACATGGGAAATGCAGTAAGAGCAGAAGCTAAGAATAGGAATCTTGAACCTACTGGACCAAATCTTGGTAAGTTGATGCTTGAATTGCGAGAGAAACATGGTCAAGGTGCAATAGCAGAATTGATAGCACCTCAAATTAAAAATTCAAAATCAAATGTAATAGTAATTGATGGAATAAGATCTAATGCTGAAATAGAAGTTTTACGTAACTATGGAACAGTTAAACTTCTTGCTATACATGCATCCACTAGTACAAGATTTGGTTTTTTAAAACAAAGAGGAAGATCAGATGATCCACAAACAAAAGAAAATTTTGAAGAAAGAGACAACCGAGAAATAGGTGTTGGTATTAGTAACTCAATTGCTTTATCTGATGAAACAATTTCTAACAATAACTTAACAAAAGATGAACTGATTGAATATACATTCAAAATAATTGAAGGATGGATGAATGAGATCTCCTAACATCAGTTGTAAGATAGAGATACTTTCTTCAATTAATTCGTCTGAAGATCCAAAAAAAATTGAAACAGCAATTTTAAATATATTTCCAAATGCCAAAATAAAAACTGATAATTTTTCTATTATATCAAATTCTAAAGATTTACATTTGTTAGAAAAAATCTACGACGTTATTCATTCTAATCAATCGCAAAAAATCTATCAACGACAACTTGAAAAAAATTTAGAAAATGATTCTACTTGGTTTTATCTTAACAAACAAGCTGCATTTGTTGGAACTATTGCTCTATGTGAGGAAGCAGCAGAATCGCCGTTAGGGCCAATAAAAGTGATCTTGATTTCTTCTAATATTGATAGAATAATAGATTGGTTAATTCTTGGAAATTAGTCAAATTAGATAACAAAATTCAACCATAATCAGAGAGATTTTTGTCTATTTTATCTCAATTTCTAGAAAATCTTTTGCCGTGATAACTGAATCATGAATTTGTTTTGCTTCTTCTAAATGTCTAGTTTCATCTTTATATCTAGCTGAAAAATGTGTTAGAATTAAATTTTTTACTTTTGCATTTTTACTCAATGTAGCTGCTTGTTTTGCTGTTGAATGGTATGTTTCCTCTGCTTTCCCCTTAGTCTCATCTAAAAATGTTGAATCAAACACAAGATAATCACAACCTTCAAAGAATTTTTCTAATTCTTTAGTTGGTATTGTATCACCTGAAATTCCAATTTTTTTACCAGGTCTTTTTTCTCCCAATACCTGTTCTGGAATAATAGTTCTTTCTCCAATTTTGATTTCCATTCCATTTTGTAATTGATTCCATAATTTACCTTCGGGAATTTCTAAAGCCTTAGCTTTTTCTAAATTGAATCTACCGGACTTATCTTTTTCTTCAAAAAGATATGAATATGTTATAACTGAATGATTAGCTTTACAAGCATATATTGAATAAATTTTTGAATCAAATATTCTTCCTTCTTTAACTATTGTAATTATAACTGGAAATGATAATCCAAAGTTTAGTACCTTGATATTTGCAGCTATAAATTCTTCAATTCCACTAGGTCCGTAAATTTCTAAAAGTTCAGTTCTATGTTGCATTGTCATTGTCTGAAGTAGTCCTAGTAGTCCAATACAGTGATCACCATGGAGATGCGTAACAAAAATTTTCATTTTTTTATTCCAACCTAAACCTGATTTCATATAAGAAATCTGTGTCGCTTCTCCTGCATCAAACATGATAATTTCACCATCTCTTTCTAGACAAATACATGATAATCCTCTATTTTCAGTAGGTTGAGCAGCTGAAGTTCCTAAAAACACTAGTTTCATTTTATCAAAATTGTCCTTGTCAAGCTTTTATGCCTATAGATTTCATATTTTTTTATTGGATTAAACTTCAATTTTTTTTCAAATCCTTTTTTGCACATGATAGCTATCTTCTTACGTTTGGGTAAGATTGATACAAATTTTTTCATCAATTCTTCAGGATTTTCTGATGATTTAGATGCAGTTCCATAAGGTAGATCTGTAACAATTCCATCAAATTTATCTATCATCTTTATTAATTGACTAAAATCTGCCTTGATTATTTTTGATTTGTACCCATTTACATCTAAATTTTCTTTCGAAATATTACACATTTTTTCATCAAAATCTAATCCAATTGCATGAATCCCCATTGATTCAGCTTCTAACAACGTAGTTCCAGTACCACAAAATGGATCACAAACAGTTTCACCCTCTTTTAATCCAATTAAATTTATCATTGCTCTTGTAAGCTTCCAATCCAATTCATGTGGATATTTTTTAATTTTCTTTGGTCTATTTTGGGTTTCTACTTTTTTTGAAAATCCAAAAAAATTTTCCTGTTCAGTAAAAATTAGATATATGGTAATATCTGGATTTTCAAGAGATACTTGAGCTTTAGAAAATTTTGTTATCATGTCACCCATTGCTTTTTCTAATTCAGATATGTTGAATTGGTTTGATGATAAATTAATTATTCTACAAACAAAAGTTTTAGCATTTTTTAAAACTTCAAAATTTTCATCATCTAAAAATAATCCTGACATTTTACGTAGAATTTGACCAGAAATTTTCACAAAAGTTGCTCGTTTTGTAATTTGTTCCCAGTTAGTTTTTGATTGTATTATTACTAAATTTGATAATATTTTCACTTTTGAGAATCTATCATATGTTTTTGCAATTGAAATTACTTCATCAATTGCAATTTCTAGATTATCTTTAGATAAAACAAAAAAACTTTCTGGCATTATATTATTGCCTTTGCAATTGTACCTGAAACATCAACCAAAGATGTTTTTCCAGGAATTGTATTTGTACTAATTATTTTTGTAACTCCTGCTTTTTTAATTTTCTTTTCAGCATCATTTCTAAGTAGAGCATGTGTACAAGCAACAAATACTCGTGCACATTTCTGTTTTTTAAGAAATTCTGTAGCTTTGATGATACTTCCACCTGTACTAATCATATCATCAACTAAAATCAAATCTCTGCCTATTACTTCATTAAAATTTGTAGTTTTGATTTCTACTTTTCCAGTTTTACGGTCACGTTGTTTTTCAAGAGATATGTATTCTGTGTTCAGAAACTTGGCAAATTCTTTTGCTCTCTCTTTCCCACCTTGATCTGGAGAAACAACTAGAGGATTTTTCAATTTTAGTTTTGAAAAATATTTTACTAGATCTGGAATTGCAGTTACATTTTTTGATTTTATATTAAAATACTTTAAACCGATCATACTGTGAATATCCACTACAATAATTCTAGACGTTCCAACACTTTTGAATAAATTGGCAATAACTTTCATTGTTATTACTTCTCCTGGTAAGAATTCTCTGTCTTGACGAGCATATCCCATATATGGTATTACCGCAATTATTTCAGTTCCGTATTCTTTTGCTTTTGAAATTATTGATAATGTCTGAATAAGATTTTCATCTACAGGTGGATATGTTGATTGAATGACAATGATTTTGTTTTTTTGAAGTTTTCCTTCAAGTGTAATTTTACTTTCACCATCAGGAAAAACCCTTAACTGAGATTTTAATAAATTTGCTCCTAATCTTTTTGCCAATTTTTTTGCAAGATCTTTAGATGAACTTCCAGATATAACAGTAAATTTTGTCAATAATTCAACGACAAAGAAGGGGTTCTTAAATTTTGAGGGTATTGTAGTTCATAATTTTTGTGACTTGCATACTGATGGTTTCATTGAATTTTTAAAAGATCTGATAGACTCACTAATTGAGCATCCTTGACATTTTGTATTGTGATAAACTAAAAGTATAGGAAATATGAAAAGAATAACCGAAAACTGAGAGAAATATGGTGGAAAATAACTATGACATATTAGGAATTATTGAAGGCTCAACTGAGAAAGAAATTCGTAATGCGTTTAGACGATTGGCACTTAGATATCATTCTGATAGAGGAGGAGAAAATGATCAATTTATTAAAATTAAACAAGCATACGAAGATCTCAAAGTCGGCAAAAAATATCCTGAAACAGATTTAGAAAAAATTAGAAAATCTAGAGTTTATTCAAGTGATTCAGAAGAGACTATCAGGAGAAAAAATCGAATTTTAGGCCAGGAATTATCCAAAGAGATGCAAATAGCTGAAGAATGGGCAGCGAATTTGATTAGAACAAATTCAACTGATACTAGATTGTTTGGTTCAAAAACTCTTGGGGAAATCGAACTTGAAAGAAAAGCTAATGGTACACTTTCAATTAAAGGAAATTTTATGGCAGGTAGTTTAACTTATGATGGCTCTATTATCATGCAGGGAAATATAACAAGTCCATCTTGGACTGAAGAATTTAGAACAAACATTCATCTTACAAAAGGTGATTTCAAATTTATTAACCCATTGGAAAATAAATATAAAATTGAGAATGGAGCTAGAATAATTGTAGACAATGGTAATGTTGTAGTTGGAAATATTTTTGGTAGAAAATACAAAATTGAAGATCCAGAAAGAAGAGTTGGAATTTATGAAGTTCAAGAACAACGAACTCATATATCAGCACCAAAAGGAAAAATTATTGCTGAAAATATTGTCAATACAGTTTCTCTTGATGCTGATTCTATTATGATTCTTAATCTGGAAGACGATGTTCAAATTAATGCACGAGAAATCTTATTGTATGGAAATAAAATTACCTATGACACTATAATTAAATTAAAAAAAGATGGTATGATAAGATTTTTTGAAAATTTCTCAATTCAAAGTCTTAGTAATGACGCACTTATCAAACTCGAAAATGGTAAAGAAATTAAATTATTTGATATAAAAACTAAAAAAATTAAGGATCTATCAGATGAATTAGTGCCTAACAAGAATGAATATGATAAAGATGCTACAATGGTAGGTAATGGATTTACAATTACATATGAAATGTTAGATAATTTTTCAAAGCCCACAAAAAACCAAAATGTTAGATGGGCTTCCAAATTTGGTTTTTCCAGAAACTAATATTTCTGAGACAAAATATGGTAGGCATTAAAATCTAAAATAATAAAAAGAAATTAAAAATGATGACCTAATCTAATCTATTAATTCGGTCCAACCTTTGACGAAGACTGAATTCTTGTAGAGTGGAACTGGTTGTCCAACAGTAAAGTCCATTGGTCTCATCCAAAAGATTGCCTTTGTTGGGCAAACACCGATGCATGCTCCATCTGAGATACATCTTTCTGGGTAAAAGACAAATGCCTTACCTCTCTTCCAGCCTTCGACTGGTTTTACTCTAAGTACATCTGGTCCTAATGTTGTACAGATCTCTACACATAGTGCGCATCCAATACACATTTGTTCGCTGATGTCTGGAATAATTCCTACTGGCATAACAAATTTTTTTATATTTTGGTCTTAATATAATTTGCCTAAAAAATGGGAATTATAACGGCGTTTCAGATTTTATAACACCGTTTAAAATTTTGATCGCTTTTTCAAAATATTTTAAAACTTTGAATGATTAATTTTGAATATTTTTTCAGTAATTCCAACTTGATTTAATGAATTAAGCATCAAACTATTCCCACTTCTTTTAAGATGGTATATTCCAGATTTTTTTGAATCAATAATATGCCTACCTCCTGGAGAGAGAATCCATTCACCGTTATCATTTTTTCGTGTTATGGCAGTAATTATCACTGAAGAATCATTCTCTATTCCAACAGACGAAAGTAACATTAATGATGCATTAATGAATCTCCCAGATTCTTTCTCATCAAATATATTGTAAAAACCATTAAATGAATCAATTACAATTAAGAATTTTTCATTTGATATTTTTTTTGCTATTTCAGATATAACTTTTTTCAAATCTACCTTACTTGGACGATAAATCTCCACTTTGTCATTTTTTTTAATCATTTCTGAGACGATATAACCACTATAAAGCAAATCAAAATCTAAAAAAATTACTGGGCAGTTAATAGAATCAATTAACTCATTTAGAAATTCAGCTTTAAGAAAAGGCTCAGAACATAAAATTATGTTTGGGTTTTTGTTTGAAAATTCTTTTCCCACATATGTTAAATCTTCATCTAAAATCTGTTCAGGATTTTTATCCAATACTACTTTAATATCTAACAGATATAATAATGACTTTGGTTTCAAAAGATATACGGAAAATTTTTCCATTTGATAGGACTTAATTCAATAGATTACAACCCATTTATTACTAAATCTGAAATACTTCAAGTTACTGCCACAGTAAAAATCTATAAATTTTCCTGTTCTTCTATTACCATCATCGTTAGAGTTGATTGTATTTTACCAATTTTTCTAACTTTGTTTGTGATAATTGTACGTAATTTTTCAGCATCTTTAGATGATAATTTTAAGACTATGTCATATACTCCATAAACTCCTTGGACCTCATAATCTACTCCTTCGTTTGAAAGAATACGTTTGATATCTGCTATTATTGATTCATCAGATCCTAGATCAGAATTCAATAAAACATATGCTGTAGGCACATTGCAGATTTTCATCAAACACTATTTAACCTTTCATAGAATCTCAAAAACTGATTAATCACCATTAGAATCCATTGATGTGAAACTAGTAGATCTTACATTGACAATATCCCAATCAATTCCTACTTTTCCAGGTTCCCCAAAAACACAATTCATTCTTTGGTCAACACTAAAAGAGAATGGATACAATCTTGAATTATTATTTCTTAGTTCTCATACTGGAACTCATCTTGATGCACCATATCATTTTGTAAAAAATGGAGCAAAAATACATCAAATACCTCTTGGTAGATTACTAGGAAACGGTATATTGATAAAAATAAAAAAGGGGAAAAATCAAGCAATTACCAAAAATGACTTGCTTTCATTTGAAAGAAAAAATGGTAACATCCCAAAATATTCATCAATAATATTTTATACTGAATGGCAAAAAAATCTGAACACTGATTTTTATTTCATTAATAATCCTGGTCTATCTGAATCAGCTGCCACATACCTTGTATTAAAAGAGATCAATTTAGTTGGAATTGACTCCCCTAGCATAGATTTGGGAAAAGATAAAACTTTCAGTGTTCATAAAATACTTGCAAAAAATAATATCTTAATTGTTGAAAATCTGTCAAATCTTAATAAAATATCTTCAAAACAATTTGATTTTATAATTTTACCATTAAAACTTAAAGATGCAACTGGTTCTCCAGTGAGAGCAATAGCTATTCAACGAACAAAATGAAATCTATTTTTTTTATAATTTTTTGATAACGTACCAATAATTGGAATCTGATTTCCACAAAACTTGCATTTATTTTTCTCATCAAGATTCCAACCTTGAATGTCAAAACCATATCTATTGATTACAATGTTATTACATTCAGGACAGTAAGTATGCTCTAGAGGGTGACCTGGTACATTTCCAATATATGCATACTTTAATCCAATTCTTTTTGCAATTTCATGATGCTTTTCCAGAGTTTTAACAGGTGTAGAATCAAATTCCATCATTTTATAATCCGGATGAAAACGCAAAAAATGAATAGGCATCTCTGGACCAAATTGATCATAGATAAATTTACATAATTTTTCTGCATATTCTAAACTATCTCCAACTTGTGGAATAATAAGATCTGTTATCTCTACATGAATTTTTGTTTTATCACGGATTTCTAACAATGTATCAAAAATAGGTTGGGGATCAGGAATTCCAATAAATTTTCTTATGAAATTAGGTTCTGCATTACCTTTGAAATCAACTGTTATAGAATCTAAAAATTCACCCATCATTTTTACTGATTCTGGAGTATCATACCCATTTGATACAAATATGTTGTAAAGATTTTTTTGATGTGCTATTACTCCACAGTCTCTTGCAAATTCAATGAATATAGATGGTTCATTGTATGTGTATGCAATTCCATCTGCACCGTTATCTAATGCAGTTTGTACTACTTGTTCAGGAGTCATATCTGTACCCTCAATTTTCCTTCTCTGACTGATATCATAATTCTGACAATATTTACAAAGCCAGTTACATCCAGTTGTGGCAATAGAAAATACCTTAGATCCTGGATTGTAATGAATGACTGGTTTTTTTTCTATCGGATCAACGTGACCTGCTATTACTTTACCATATACAAATAGGTCTAACTTTCCATTTTCATTACCACGTATTCCACATAATCCAATTTGTCCATTACCCATCTCACAATATCTTGCACAAGCAGTACAACGAACTTTTTTGTTCGGTAATTTTTCATAAAGAATTGCCTCTTTATTCATTTCAGATAACTATACGTGTTTTTCCCATATAAGGTGCATCTATCGTAATCCTAAAAGTATGGAAAATACAACACTTACCATGAGCAAGCCTGGAAACATTTGGAGAAAAGTTCATGGTAAAATTACTAAAAAACCAACTAACTTCTCGTGGCTAATTGAGAATAAACTTGCAGGTTCAGGAATACCTACAAGTTTTGATGAACTAGATTGGATTCTAAAGCAAGGTGTTACATCCATTGTAACCATGACTGAAAGTGCATTGCCTAAAGAATGGGTACGTGATATTGGTTACTTACATGTACCAACACCAGATCTTACTGCTCCAGATATGGATAAAATAGATACTGCAGTAAATTTTATTCATAAAAAAATTTCTAATGATCAAGCTGTAATGGTTCACTGTGCAGCTGGAATGGGAAGAGCAGGAACTATACTAGCTTGCTACTTAGTAAAATATCAAAAATATTCTGCAAAAGATGCAATTAAAAAAATTAGAAAAGAAAGACCAGGTTCAATTCAATCCGAAGTACAAGAATTAGCTATTACTTTCTATGAAAAACATGTAAGTCAATAACTTATACAAACTGTGATACTAGTTTTCCATCTACAATCTTAATCTTTAATATCTTATTTTCTTGAAATACTAGAGTTATTCCACCATCAGAATCAGGATCATCAACCTTTACCAGTTCTATCATTTTAATTTGTTCAAATTTGTCCATATGTTTTCACTTATTCTGGAATTGATATGGCATCTATTTTTCCATCAACTGCTTTAATGAACAAAAATCTGTTGTCTTTAAAGATAAATGTAATTCCCCCTTCCTTATCTGGTTCTTCAACTTCAAGTATTGGTTGTCCTAACAGACCATCATATTTTGCCATATTGATTAATTCAAAAAGTTCCTTATATCCCTAATTGACTGTGATCTCAATTTCCTTAGAGTTTTTAACATTTCCTGGTTCTGTATAGTCGTGTTTTTGCCAAGAAGCAAAGATATCAGTGCTAATTCTGTGTTTACCTTTTCCTAAGTCTGATGCCTTAAAGACAATTTTTTCATTAAAATCAAATAATTCCTGTCTTACTTCGTCTTCAGATAATCGAATAAATGGCTCAAAGTTTTTGGCTACTTGAACCCAAATCCTTCTATCTTTATGCGGATTAACTAATTTGGGGTTTCTTGTCCAGAAAATCGCTGCCTTTCTATAGGTATCAATAGGTTTGCCAATCTCTTTTTTCCTAATTCCACCAGAAATTAGTTTTACACCATATTTCATTTTAAATGATACATCATTATTGTTATATGCCTTAGTCCAATTTGCCTCATTGAACGCATCTCGTAGTCCTCCTTCCACTTTAAAACTAACATTAACTTCTATAGTGTCATTTAATGCATATTCATCCTTGTTTTTTACCATTCCAATATCTGAAATCTTACTTTCTACCATAACCGCTCATAATGATTTATATCCACAATAAGTGCTTTTTCCGAATACATGAATGCTCAAGTTATCAGTTCAGAACCTAAGGAAATTAGCCTTTCTATCACAGAAACTGATATAGGAATTTTATACATAATTCAACACGAGCTTCTAAAGGAATCAAATATCGACTTTGCAGGTGTTATAGTAAAACATCCTCTTACTAATGAGTGCTGGATGCGAATAAATTCAAACACTAAACCAATGCAAGAAATCAAAAAAGCAACAGATTCAGCAATAAAAATGGCTAATGAATTTAAACAATTATTTAATTCTAAAATTAAGGTAAATTAGATGAAATTTTGCCCCAGTTGTGAGGTCAAATTAAAAAAAGGCGATTCTGGCCTTCAATGTCCAAAATGTGATTATGTTGAGGGAAAAGAAACAAATCAAACAAAAAAGATAGTTAAAGAACATGAATTACAATTCAATGTATTAGCTGAAAACGAAACGGTGGACACATTACCTACAATTAAAATTGAATGTGAAAAATGTGGTAATGATGAAGCAGTTTGGTGGATGTTACAAACCAGAAGTGCAGATGAACCTACAACACAATTTTATCGATGTTCTAAATGTAGATACACTTGGCGTAATTACGCATAACGTTTAACTGGAACATAAAACTCAAAAGAATTAGTTTGAATTTCGAAGCAAAAACAAGTGGTTCAGATGATTTAAAAGCTATCATATCAGCTATATCTACACTTGTAGAGGAAGCTACTTTTGTTGCAACAGCGGAAGGAATTACTTTTAGAGGAATGGATCCTTCTCATGTAGCTCTAATTGATATATCTTGGCCCAACTCTGCATTTGAAAAATATGAATGTGATAGTGATATAAAATTTGGAGTTAGGATAGATGAATTTTCTAAACTTATCAAAAGAGCTGATAAAAAAGATAGTATAGAAATTAGTATTTCTGAACAAAACATGTTACTTGTAACAATTGGTAAAAATAAAAAATACAAAATGCGTTTAATTGAAAGCTCTGCAACTGATACACCGTTACCAAAAATTCCATATGATTCTAAAATCACTTTATCGTCTTCTAGATTTGACAAAATTTTGGGAGATGTACAAGTTGTATCGGATTATCTAACTATTCATACATCTGATTCTAAAGCAGATTTTTCTGGAAAGGGTGATTCTGGCGAAGTTGTAATTGATCTTGAAAAGGATATGGATGAAATAGGCGAAATCTCTTCAAAAGAGGATAGTATTGGTACGTATAGTCTAGAATATCTTAATCCCGTAGTTAAAGCAGTAGGTACAACTGCAGGTCAAATTACATGCGAATTCTCCAGTGCAAAACCTCTAAGAATTGAATTCAAAGTAGCAAACATAGGCAGAATTCACTTTTATCTGGCTCCACGAGTAGAAAGTTAAAGCATTTAAAGATTAACTGATTCAGGTATTTTGAATTGAGACTAGTTCTAAAATATGGCGGAACATCAATTTCATCCGCTATAGATATTCAAGCTATTGCAAACTACGTTAATTTATTATCCAAACATAATGAAATAGTGATAGTTTGTTCTGCAATTAGTGGTATCACTGATGATCTAATAGAAATATCTCAATCCATAAAAAAAGAAAATAAAGACAAGGCTGAACAACTGGCATTAAAAATTATTAATAGACATAAACAACTTGCAAAACAAACAATCAAAAAATCAACAATTAGAAAAAAATTATTAGAAAAATTAGATATAGACTTTCAAGAACTTGTTGCATTAATTGAAGGCATG
The DNA here is from genome assembly GCA_025930495.1 of Nitrososphaeraceae archaeon. Lineage (GTDB taxonomy): Archaea > Thermoproteota > Nitrososphaeria > Nitrososphaerales > Nitrosopumilaceae > Nitrosarchaeum. The sequence goes on along the minus strand of JAICOU010000012.1, from coordinate 9,084 downwards.
GTTCTATTAGGAGAAGTAACCCCTAGATCAATGGATTATTTAATTTCATTTGGCGAACGTCTTTCAATAAAATTAATTTCTTTTGCAATTAATGATATAGGTAAAAAATCAATATCTCTAACTGGTAAAGAAGTCGGAATTGTTACTGATTCAAATTTTGGAGAGTCTAAGCCATTAATGGATACTACAAGACTAAGAGTTGCTAAAACTATTGATTTACAATTTTCTAAGAAAACAATTCCCGTAATAGGCGGATTTGCAGGGGCAGATCAACATGGACATGTAACTACATTTGGTAGAGGAGGTTCAGATTATACAGCAACAATTATCGGTTCTTGCATAAAGTCTGATGAAATTTGGTTAATGAGTGATATAGATGGATTAATGACAGCAGATCCAAAAATTGTTAAAAATGCCAAATTACTCAAAGAGGTTTCTTATATTGAAGCAATTGAAATGGCATTATTTGGAGCTAAACAAATTCATCCACGAACATTTGAGCCATTATTAACAAAAAAAATTCCAATGAAGATAAGAAATTCCTTTAATGTAAAAAATGAAGGAACATTAGTAACTGATTCTCCCTCAGTATCTACTAAAAATACTGTCAAATGTGTGAGTAGTATTCGTCACAATGGACTAATCGATATTCGTGGAGGCAGTATGGTTGGTACTCCTGGGACTGCCGCAAAAATCTTTGCAACTCTTGCAAAATCTGGCATTAATGTAATGATGATCTCTCAAAACCCATCCGAATCTAGTATTACTATTGTAGTTAAAAATACTGATCTAGACAAAGCAGTTAACGCATTAGAAATGGATCTTTTAGGAAAAATAATCAAAAAACTTGAAGTAACTACTGATGTTGCAATTATTGCACTTATCGGTTTAGGCATGCGTGGTACAGTTGGTGTTGCATCAAAAGTCTTTGGAGCAATAGAGAAAAACAAAGTCAATGTTGCAATGATTACTCAAGGTTCATCCGAACTCAATCTTGCATTTGTTGTCAAAGATTCTGACTCTAATGTAGCAGTTCAGGCTTTACATGATGCATTTGAACTTGATAAAATTAACTAAAAATAAAATAATTTAAGGGAACAATTTCAAAGATTTTCATTGAATCGATTAGTTATTATCTTAATTCTAGGTATCTTCACCACAGGAATTCTCACAGTTTCATTTATTTCTGATAATTTTGTTGATGCAAATTCTACAAAAAAAATCAATTTTACTAAAACAATAATTTCTTCTCAAGATCCAGGGCAAGGCCATGAAAATCACCAATTAGCACTAATTCTATCCCCAAATGAAGGCACTCTTTATGATGGCTCAATGACATTTACTTCAAGTGAACCTGTAGAGATTGTTGTTTTACACGAAATAAACAATAATGATGCAAAAGGACAACCAACATGGACTATTGATGGAAATACCATTTATGCAATATCTCTAATTGATCTTAAAGCCAAATCAGGTTCCTTTGAATTTACAGGAGCTGCTTTAGCATTACACTCTCTTAATTCAAAAGAATTTACATCTACTGTCAGTGTTGATGGTTGGATTAGAGGACAACCAACCGAAATAATTACGCAAAAAATTGAAGTACAAAAAGAACCATCATTACTATTATCACGAACAAATGTTGCTGCAATTATTCCAATGCATGAAGGACTCTATAATGGCAATTCAATTTTTTACATCATAACAGATTCTAGTCAGCAAGAATATGCTGAAATGATTACTAAAAATCAAGGTTGGAAAGTTGAGACTGCTCCTCCAATTGAAAAATCACCAGAGAGTACTCTACAGAAAATATTTGTTTTTAAAAATGGTGTTAAAGGAGATGGGATATATGGACATCAAAATGAAGTTTTTTCTAGTACTCCATCTCAAGAATTAGAATATAGCGCACTAAATTCTGTCATTGAAGTTACATGGAAAAAAGGTCAAAATACAAAAATTCTTGAATCATCTGAAGAAATCATTAATGCAGAAGAAGATGGAAGAGTTGAATTTAATAAAACTGGCATAGTAATCAATACTCCTCAAATAATCTGGCCTGATGGACAAATGTTAGTAAGAGATGATAAAGAAATCACTGATGATTTGACATTCAGTGGAGGTCAAATCACTGAAATTAACAAAGATGAGATGACAGTAACATTTGTTGCTCATCGTGGATGGGGACCAGATGGAAAAACAATCTATTACATAGTAACTGATGCAACACCTTCTGGTCCAGCTGAAATGATGGGTGTTCCATTTTCACCCAGATCAGAGAATCTAATTACAAATTCCTCAGCAGTTGATCTATTTCAATTTCAAAATGGGATTAAAGGTTCAGGTTCTCTTGGATTTCAACCAGGAATAGCTACAGTAACCCCTGGCTCTGAAAATTATAGTCCTATGTGGCGTATCTACATTATCGAATGGAATAATCCAGAAAATGCAAAAATTCTTGAAACAATATCTGATATTAATTCATTCAAAGCAAATGACCTAATTTCAGTCAGTTTAGCACGTCCCATGAATAGTCATCACATAGTGAATAGTCCCTTCATAGATCCATTCCAATAAAAAATAAATCACTAAACGGATAAATTACTTGAAAGAAAACTTATTGTAAAATTGACTGGTAAACTCTACATTGTTGGTGTCGGTCCTGGACATCATGATCATATGACATTCAGAGCTAAAGAAGTAATTGAAGAAAGCGATACAATAGTAGGATACGAAACTTATGTCAATTTAGTGCAAGATCTTATTGATGGTAAAACAGTTCATCGTTACGCAATGACGCAAGAAGTTGAACGTGCTCATCAATGTATTGATCTAGCAAAATCTGGAAAAATAGTCTCGCTTGTTTCAAGTGGTGATCCTGGAATTTATGGAATGGCAGGATTAATCTATGAAACACTTGCAGCATCAAATTGGAATCCTAAAGATGGTTTACAAGTAGAAATAGTTCCAGGTGTTTCTGCTTTAAACTCATGTGCATCAATAATTGGTTCACCATTAATGACGGATTTTGCAGTTGTAAGTATGAGCGATTTATTAGTTCCATGGGAAATAATAACAAAAAGAGTTGAAGCTGCTGCACAAGGAGATTTTGTAATTGTAATATATAATCCAGCAAGCAAAAAAAGAATACATCAATTAGTAGATACAAGAAAAATTCTTTTAAAATATAGAAAACCTACAACCCCTGTGGCAATAATCAAAGGTGCATTCAGAGATTCACAAACAATTGTTATGACAGATTTAGAAAATCTTCCAAATCATTCTGATCAATTAGGAATGATCAGTACAGTAATTATTGGAAACTCTTCGACTTACACTTACAAAGATTTAATGATCAACCCTAGAGGCTACAAATCAAAATATAATTTAGAAGAACAAACAAATCCAAATCTTAAAGTCTAATAACTTTTTTTAATTGCTTCAAACAATTCTTCGCTTAGATTCAACTTTTCACGAATTGGTGAAATTACCTTAACTAGATACTCTCCAACAGTTTGTTTAAGATCAGTTGGATGTAATTTTTTCTCAGCAAAATCAGATTCTAATTGTTTATAATCAGTATATGTCATATTTCCACCAAATTTCTCTGGTCTTTCTACTTTAATTTCATCAAATTCATGAAAGATAACATGTTTTGAAATTTCTAATAATGGATTATTCTGAATATTTGCTTCTTCACACCATGCTTTTTTGATCTTTGTTCTTATTTCATCATCTGAATTATGAATAAAAACTCCAGAATTTGGATCTGATTTACTCATTTTTCCTAAAATTTGTGTATCATTTACGTCTGTTGGTTTTGAAAGACCTGGTAATAATTTATGATGAACTGCAACTGGAACTTTCCATTTCATTTTTGGGAAAATCTCTCTAACTAGCATATGGATCTTTCTCTGATCCATACCAGCATGAGCTATGTCAACATCTAAAAAATGAATATCAACTGCCTGCATTGGTGGATACAATAATTTTGCAAGATCTATTTTATCTTCGTTTTCTGAGCGTCCCATAATGGTTAGTGTTCTCATTGTTCTTGCTAATGACACATGTTTAGTAAATTTCACAAGTTCAGACCAATACTCTGTTTTTTCTTGATAAAGATCTGAACCTAAAACGATGGTTGCCTCAGGGCATACCAATTTGAAAGCATCTTGATAATATTTCGAAACTTTGGAGATCATCTCCCAATCTCCTCCTAGTTTATCATTGATCATAGTATGCCAATCTGCAAGAAATATGGTACACTTTACACCAGCCTTGACAAAATCATTAATCTTGAAACCTGTACTGATTAAACTCCCTAAATGTAAAAACCCTGAAATCTCTAAACCAATGTAATGTTTTGGGGAAGAATTTGTTTTGAATAATTCAATTAATTCATCATGTGTAACTATCTCTTCCGTAGGAGGTCTTTCAATTAATTCAACTTTTTCAGTGATATCCAAATCAAAACAACTTCTGAGATGTAGGTCTATAAAGTTATTTGAAATAATAGTCTAATTGAAATTTGCAAGATTTGAAATAGTCAAGTGACTAATCATTATTATGACGCTTGAAGAAGGATTAGAACTCATTGAAAACTACAAAAAAGGTTTACAAAAATTTCTGGATACATTACCTGAACAAGCAGTACAGATAGGCTCTGAAATGATTAAAATCCTAACAATGAGGTCTAAAAATGAGATTGCAAATTTGGAAGCAATAGAAAAAGCATTAAAACGTTTACCTAAACATGAACAGGTTATCTGAGTGATTAGAATTTATTTTTATTATTCATTGGTAAAACAAACATAGGAATTGACTGAAAATCATGATTGAAGATAAATGGCAACGAGGAGAACAACGAATTATTAGAATAATAGAAAAATTTACAACTTATAAAAACTGGATTTCCTTTATGCAATTATCAATAGAAGCAAAAATTGAACATCAAACACTAACTAACTATATTGATCTATTAATTAAAAGAGGTATTATTACAGAATATAGAGGAAAAAATAAATCAAGATTATTTTGTATGTCTGGGCATCATGATGATATTGAGTATAATGAAAAATTTCGAACTTTTACGCAAAAAGATTTGATGAGCAAAGAAGAGGCAGATGAAGAACTCTCTAAAATATATAAATTAGGAACAGATAATCTTTATCACAAGTGCTGATTAGTAAATAAATTAAGTTTATAAAAAAATAAATTTACTCAAAAAAACTTTAATCGATATTATTTTTTTGAGTAAATAAAATAATTAAAAAATCCTTATTTACAATTTTTTTTATGCTTTCTTAAATCCTCTAAAGAATCAAATTCTGTACCACAAGCTCTGCATTTTTCTTTTTTCTTATTGTGTGCAATTTCTTGATGTTTTTTTAGTCTTTCTGGATCAGAAAGTACAGTTCCACACTTTTTACATTTTGTTTCATTAGAATTACCAAATAATCCCATGTTTAGTATAAGCATTATCTAGTAGAAAAACAGTTTTTTCACTAAAACTCATTTGATTCTAAAAAATTCTTGAAATAAACAAAAAATCATTAGTTTAACAGATTATCTTTTGCGAATACTTTCATAGGCGAAAATATGAGGAAAATCATGGTTTCTAAACAATTTGAAGAACAATTTTATAAATTTTGTACTGATAATAATATTGAATGGGATGACAAAAAAAGACGGTGGAATAAACCATTTCATCCTAAAATAAAAAATATTTGGGTTCAATCTGATAATGGAGATTTTCTAAATTCTATACGCCCAAAAGAAAAAGGATACTATGACTCAAAATTTTTAGGATGGGAACTTGGCATCATCAAGAAAGAATATTGCTTTTGGTGTGGTAGAATTATAGAGGAAACAAGAAAGCATGATCCACGTTCAGAAACAGTAAAATTTTGTAATTCCTCTCATAGAAAGGCATTTGGTAAAGTAAAATCTGATCAAGAAAAACTAGGAAAAATGTTTGCATCTAGATAAATATTTTTAATCTATGATTCTTCTAAATTTTTTCTTGGTTTAGTACTGAGATAAAATGCATGAGCACTAATGATAAATGCGGCAAGCCAAACTTTTGTTGCAAAAACTAAATTCCATGGTCTATCTGGATCAGGATATGCAATTGATAACATATCAATATTAGGAGCATTACCTTCAATCATACCTGCAGTGATCTTTGCATTTAAAACCGTAAAATTGTATAATACCTCATATAGTGTAATAATTGCAAATCCTAACAACATTAGCTGAAGCAATGCCATTCTCCAACCAACAATTTTATTTCCTGCAGTTCTTCTCCATCCTATTCTTGAAACACAATACCATCCAATAATTGTAGAAAAAAATATCCACGTTGAAACTCTTGAAAAATTTTCAAATGGTATGAAAGTATTTTGTATTGCTTCTCCCATTACATATGTTCCATTTTCCATCCATTCTATCATAGTAATGTAAACTCCAAAAACAAGACTTGAAACCATGATGAATCCACAAATATAGAAAATGTATAGGTAAACTTTGTAACCAGTATCAGCCTTTTCAAGATGACGTTGATTCATTATGCAAATTTCCTAATTTTGAAATATAAAAATTCATGCCTATTTCATGAGATTTATAGACTAGTTTTAAAGAGAATATCTGTTGAAAATTGCAATCAATGTTCCATTTGTAGGTAAAGATGAAATCTCTGCAGTGACTAATGTTCTCAAAAATGGTGCACTTACATCAGCAGCTAATCATGGAGGAGAATATGTACAAGCATTTGAAAAATCAGCATCACTCTTTATAAAATCAAAATATGTTGTTGCTGTAAATTCTGGTACAGCAGCTTTACAAGCTGCACTTTATGCTTTGGATATCAAAAAAGGAGATGAAGTACTTGTTCCATCATTTACATTTGTTGCAACAGCTAATTCTGTAGTATCTACTGGAGCTAAACCTGTCTTTGTTGACATACTGAAAGAAAATTATACTATGGATCCTGATGATCTACAAAAAAAAATCACAAAAAAAACTAAAGCAATCATGCCTGTTCATCTTTATGGAAATGTATCTTATATTGATAGAATCTCAGAAATTGCTAAAAAACATAATTTACCTATAATAGAAGATTCTGCACAATCATTAGGTTCTACCTACAAAGGAAAGCATGCTGGAACTTTTTTTGATTTAGGTTGTTGGAGTATGTATCCTGCAAAAGTAATGACTGCAGGGGAAGGAGGATTTATTGCGACAAATAACAAAAAACTACGAGATAAATTATTAATGATTAGAAATCATGGAATGGTTCATGGATACGATACTAGAATATTTGGATTAAATCTAAGATTGCCAGAAATTAGTGCTGCAATTGCAACAATACAAATGAAAAAACTTTCTGGTTTTCTTAAGACAAGGCAAAAGAATGCAAACCTTTTATCAAAATTAATTTCTGATTTGGATATTACACTTCCACGTCCACGTAATTATGAAAATGTAAATTGGTATCTTTACACAATAGCTACATCAAAAAGAGATAAAATTCTGAAAAAACTTAATGCTAAAGGAATTGGTGCAGCTTCTTACTATCCAGTTCCAGTTCATAAAACACCATTTTACCAACAAAAAATCAAACTTCCGGTAACCGAATGGGCGTCATCTCATGTTTTATCCCTTCCAATTCATCCTAAAGTTACTACTAAAAATATTGAATTTATTGCAAAAACTCTTCGTGATATACTAAATGAATAGCCTTGGAAATTTAATTGGAGAATTATGCAAGGTCATATTACCAATTCATGAAGAATCGTATCTGGGAAATATTGATTCTTCTATAGCGATTTGTACGCTTTCAAGTATGGATTTGCTTAAAAAAATTTCAAATTCTGAACTTTTGAATCACATTTCAATCGTTGGAAGACTACTTTCTGAAAATAAAGGAATTGATTCTATAGTTAAATATGTTAATCAAAACAAAAAAATTAAAACCATTATAATTTGTGGCAAAGAAGTTTTAGGTCATAAAGCTGGTCATTCTTTATTGGAATTACATAAAAATGGAATTGATGATTATGGAAAAATAATTAATTCGACTAGTCCTGATCCCTTTCTTACTGTAACTAAATCGGAAATAAACTATTTTCAAAATAAAATTAATCTTGTAAATATAATAAATGAAACAACTTTTGATACCATTAAAAAATTTGTAATCTAGTATCCTATTCTTTGTCTTTCCCTATTGATCTCATTTTTCTTCTTATATTCCTCAAGAATGTCATCTGGAGTCAGCTTTAGCTCTATTGATGCCTGAATCACAAAATGCCATATGTCAATTAATTCTTCTCTTGCTTCAGATACATCAAATGGAATTGGAGTTTTCCACCACTTCCAATTTGTAGTTCTTTGTAGTTCTACTGCTTCATGCATAATTGCAGTACATAACGCAGAAATTCGTCCTTCAGAATCTTTTGGATATCTATCTAGTTTCATCATTTCTGATAGACCTTTTTGTAGTTTGAATATAGCTTCTAAACGATCTTCTATTTTTTCAGACATATCTTATGAGTATTTAATTCATCTGCAGAAATAATCAAACTTAAATCTTTTTAGAAACGGATCATTTTCTCATATAGTTTAACTCGTTTTGTAATATCTATTTTTTTAATTTGGAGTAATCCCTCTAATCCGTATTTCTCAACAGCAAAAGAACCTAAAACATTTCCATAAACTACAGCTTTTTTAATATCTGATAGATTGACTGAATTTTTACTAGCTAAATATCCTATCATGGCACCTGCAAAAGAATCTCCTGCACCAGTGGGATCCACCACATCTTCCAATGAAAATCCTACAGATGGAAATATTACATCATCAAAAAACATCATTGATCCATGCTCACCTTTTTTAATAATTACATATTTTGCACCCCACTCCATCATCTTTTTTGCACATTTGATCAAATTGAATTCTTTTGTTAGTAGTTTAGCTTCTTCATCGTTTATTACAACTGCATCTACAGCTTTAATCATCTTAATTACTGATTCTCGTTTTGTAGATATCCAAAATTCAATAGTATCACACATTGAAAATTTTACTTTA
>JAICOU010000054.1 GCA_025930495.1 Nitrososphaeraceae archaeon | reverse complement strand
ATTGTTCTTGGAACGTTAGTTGTATTTTCAGCCATCCTCACAATCAAATTATACAGACAAAAACACTATCAGTCAAAAGCATTTTTGTTTTTTACAATAGGGGTTTCATGCTGGTTTATTGCTGATCAGATTTGGTACTTGCATGATTATGTCTATGATGCGGATCCATTTCCATCAGAAGCAGATATTTTCTATATTGCAGCATATCCATTCTTTGTTGTTTTTCTTTTAATTTCATTAAAATCTATACGAAAATCAATTACCAAAAAAATTTGGTTCTTTTCATTTGCGTTATCATTTACCTTTTTGATTCCATCCATTTTTGCATGTTTTAATGCTGTAGACGAAACAGAAGGGGGATTAGATATTATTTCTAAATCAATTGTACTTTCATATCCAATACTGTCTTCATTCCAATTAGTTCCTGCTATTATTGGCATTATGTTTCTTGCAAAAAAAGGAGTAAGCTATTCTTGGATGTTATTATTATTTGGATTTTTAATTTACAGTATATCTGACACATTCTATCTTTTTTCAACATTAGATGGCTCATACTATGACGGACATCCAGTAGACTTGATGTATATGTACAGTTATCTTTTGCTGATATTTTCTTTGCATAGTAGATTAAAACTAGCAAATAATTCTAATGATAAAAATCAAGAAATATTTTTCAATGAGAATGTAAAATTTGAAACAATCAACAAGTTAGGCATCCCACTCACACTGGTAATATTTTGTATGACTATAGTTATTTCTCTAATTAGTGTGACTTCCTTTAATTCTGAAAAAGAGTTGTCTGTTGATAATCTTATGCTTGGAATTGTAGCAATGCTTGTAGTGTTTACTGCAATAATTCTTACAATTAACAAGAGTCTAACACAATTTGTCAAAATGAGAACACATGAACTTGAAGAACAAAGAAATAATCTAGAATATCTAATAGAAGAAAAAACACAAGATTTGCTCAAAGCAGAAAGACTCTCAACAATAGGAGAACTATCTGGGCGTTTAGCTCATGACTTGAGAAATCCATTATCTGTCATGAAAATGTCTATTGATTTGATAAAACAACATCCCGCAGATGCAAAAATCTCTGATGACATCATCACTAAAAGACTTGATCTAATAGAGAAAAGCATTGATAGAATCTCTCATCAAGTAGATGATGTGTTAGGTTTTGTTCGAAATTCACCGCTAAAGCTGAGTACAACATCACTTAGGACAATAATTTTAGGATCAATTGAGAAAGTTAATGTCCCACATGATGTAACAATCACCGTTTCTGATTCAGATGTTGTTATTAGTTGTGACTCCATAAAGATTGATGCTGTTTTTATCAATCTCATTGTAAATGCAATTCAGGCAATACCTCAAGGAGGTACCATTGAAATTCAGATCAAGTCAAACAATGATAATGTCATTATTGACTTTATAGATTCTGGTACAGGTATTCCAAAAGAATTCATGGATAAAATATTTGAACCACTCTTTACTACCAAGCAAAAAGGAACTGGATTGGGTTTGGCAAGCTGCAAAAATATTATAGAACAACACAATGGAAAAATTTCAGTTAAAAATAACCCTACTACGTTCACAATTACCTTGCCAAAAATACCTGCAGATCTATCTGGATCTATTTCACAGTGAAACTGATTTTCTAAAGTTTTCTTAGTAGAGTAAATCTACTTTTATCTGGTTCTATCTCTTCATGCATATCTACATTGCTTATGATTCTGACTTTATAGTCTAGCCATCTTTTTTGCATATTTCTGAATTTTGAACTATCATTGATTTGTTTTTCTATTTCATCATGTCTCTCACAATTCATAATGTATTTTCCTGCAACTCTATACACTTCAGAAATGCCTTTTTCTAAAACATCATCCTCAAGATAATTTAAAAGCTGATGAGTAAAAACAAAATCAATTGAAGAATCATCAAAAGGCAAATCTGTAATTGAAGATTTTTGAAAATTAAACTTGGGAAGTTTTTCTTTTGCAATATTCAGTGCCGTGTCATTTAAATCCACACCATGAACCTCAAATGTTTCTGGAAATAACTTCAAATCAATCCCGGTACCACATCCTATTTCTAATACACTTGTACAACGTAATGAAACAGCCAAATCCCTGACAAATTTTGCAAATTCCTCATTGAATTTAGACTCATTTTCATTTGCATATTTGTCCCAAAATTTCTTATCGTAATTCATAAAATATTTTCATGTGTCTTGTATTTGATATTAATTGTTTAATGCTGGCACTTGCAGGGAACAAGTTTTGTGTCAAATGTGCAATCATGAGGACCATCTGATCTGTTATCCATTGGAATTTCTTTCATACAATCTTCATGGCGACCCTTTCTACAAAACCAACAAATCTCTTGGGTATTTCCGGTTGCACAATATTCCATGCTTATATCACTGTATTTGTGGGTAAAAAACTTCTTGGAAAATTAGATAAAAGTCAACCATGATAGGAATCTTTCATCTTTTCCCATTGTAACATCTGAAAATGATTTTTGTAATGCTTTTGTAATTTTTCCCATTTTTGCATTTCCTATTATCACTTTATCAATTTGTGTAACTGATTTTACCTCTGCAGCTGTTCCTGTCATAAATATTTCATCAGCACAATACAAGTCCTCTCTTTCAAGATCTCTTTCTATTACAAATCCACCGTTTTCTTCAATGATTTGTATTACACTATCTCTTGTAATTCCTTCCAGTCCTCCTGCTGAAAGTGGAGGAGTTTGAATAATATCATCTTTTATGACAAAAATATTCTCTGCACTGCCTTCGGAAATTTTTCCATGCACATTTAACATTATTGCTTCATCATATCCATTCTCAAGTGCTTCTACTCTTGCCAGTGCAGCATTTGCATAGTTTGATGCTGCTTTTGCTTGCATTGGTTGCGATCTAGAATCAATCTTTATCCAACTTGAAACTTTACATTTTGCACCAGAGAATTTTCCTGCTTTTCCTTCTCCCATACTCCATTCCCAACAAGCAATTGATACATCAACTTTGTTTGGAGTTGGTGTAAGACCCATTGTACCATAACCATAGTATGCTAGCGGTCTAATGTAGCATTCTTTTAAGCCACTGGCCTTTACAGTTTTAATAATCGCATCTGAGATCTCTTTTTTAGAAAATTGCATCTTCATAGAGTATAGTTTTGCTGAATTGAAGAGTCTGTCCACATGTTCTGCAAGTCGGAAAATTGCCGAACCATTAGGTGTATCATAACATCTAATCCCTTCAAATATCGATGTTGAATAATGTAATGCATGAGTAAGTACATGTACTTTGGCATCTTTGAATGGGACTAATTTCCCATTCATCCAAATTTTGCCAATTTCTTTCATAGGAGAGAGAAAATACTCTACTAATTTAAAGAATTATCTTTGGAATGGAACATTTTATTACAAATCTGGAAACTACATATTTGACAAAGCATATTTTTTAGCATGGAATGGGTTTTAGGTTTTATCGCAATTGCACTTTTAATAGTTGGTTTGGTTGGTCAGGCCTTTGAATTGAAAAAGATTAGACTGGCTAATCGTGATGAACTAGCCTCAGCCAATATTTTTCTAAACAAGAAAAACTTCAAGTGGTACGCAATAATCGGTGCAGGCATGATTCTTTGGTATGCAGCTGAGCGTAGCTAAACTGATCTATATAGATCAGCTCTAAATACTAGAAAATCTAACTATACTTGACGCGTGTTTTTGGGTAACGCCGGACTAAATCTAGAATACGGTCCAAGAACAAACCCTTAATGGCGCTACAGGTGAAAACCCGTAACGCCACTTTCATTTAATTAAATAAAATTAATCTCAGATTTTTCTTTATGAATTGCATTTATTGCTTTTCTAATATTATCTTTAGAGTCTTCAACTACAATAATTATTCTTGAAGTCTCTTCTTGTGCATCCATATTCAATATGTTTAGTCCAGCTTCGCCAATCTTTGCACTAGTCCTTGATGCTACTTGTTGTACTCTCCACATTTCATCACCAATTAATGTAATTACTCCTCTATTGTATGTAATTGATGCTAGCGAGTCAAATCCAAGAAAATATTTTTCATTTCTTTTGACATAATCTCCATCTAAAAATAATATTCTTGAAAACTCTACTCCATCTTTTGTAAATGGGGATAATATCACATATTCGCTATATCGCTTGTCTTTTTCTAGTGATACTAGCAATTTTTGCGCAGAATTTGTCTCAATTTTAAAAATTGCACAATTTTCTTTTCCAGTAACTATCTTAATTGGATGATCATTTCTGCTATCTGGAATTCTCTTGATTATGGTAGTCTTTGACGGATCTCTCATATTTGTTATAATGATTGGCATATCCACTCCATTTTCTACAATCTCCTTTATTGCAATGGGATCCAAAATCTTCATCCCAAACATTCCTGCCAATCTTGCTTCATTGTATGACAGTTGATCCACTTCAGTCAATCCAGTTTCAACGATTTTCGGATCAGCAGATACTACAGAGCTATCCTTTTCAAAGTCTACTCTGGTATCATATTTTTTATGAAATAATATCCCCAGATCAGCTGCAGTTCTATCAGAGCCTCCGCGTTCATACGTAGTAGTAATGCCATCTGGAGTTTTACCTATAAAACCACCTATTGTAACTACCTCATTTTCTTCAACCAATTTAGCTGTTTTATCCAGATTCTCTCTGGATTTTGTTGCAAGAAAATTTGTTGATTCTATGTTATAATCTGTGATTATTGGCCAATCATCATAACTTACTGCATCTGTTTTTATTCCGTTACTTTTTAAAATGTAACTCATCACATGTGACATCAAAATTTCTCCTGAAAAAGCCAATGATCGTGAACGTATCTCATCGACAAATTCTCTTTTCTCAAGGGCCTCATCTAATGCCTTTTCAGCCTTTTCTAGAAACAAATCTATGATCTTTTGACAATCTTCTTTATTTTCTGAATTTACTAGTTCCAGAATTTTCTTATAGCATGATTTTACTGTATCCAAAGTTGCTTTGGTTCCTTTTTCCACATTTCTTCCTTGTTCTAAAATAACATCTGTAAGTGAGTATTTTTTTCCATTCTGAGTTGTAAGCGGTGCTGAGAAAACTGCAATAATCTTAGAATCTTTCTTTAAATCATTAATTCTGTCAACAATTAGTGGAATTGAAACACCGTCAATACCAATTGCGCTTCCACCAAACTTGGCTACAACTAATTTCATAGTACCTTAACAAAAATAATTGGCTATCTATTAAGGATTGGATCAAATTTTGTCAAATCAACTTTTTGATTATATTGTATGCGTTAATTGCCCCTCTGGTTTCCAAGATATTTCGTTTTTGCTCTAGTTTTTCTAAGATTAGTTTATCCAATCTATTAATATCTTCAAAAACAAATCCCTCTTCTTTGGCATTGTCTTCTTGCTCAAAATGCCCCTTTATTGGAATAAAAATTCCAGGCGTTCCATATGCTTTTGCCTCGTCAATAGTTGATTTACCTGCAAGAGATACTGTAACATCAGCTGCAAAAATCATCTCATGAAGATTATTTACAAATCCTAAATTCCTTATAGAATCTCCAAACTTTTTGCTCAGATACGGTCCTGAAACAATTACCACATTTATGTCCTGATTTATTTTTGATATGGATTCTAGTGTTTTCTCAATTAGAAACAGTCCTGTGTCTGTTCCTCCTACTGAAATAACTATTGTTTTTTTATCAAAAGAGAATTTTTTCCTTAGTTCTTCTCTGGAAAAATTTGTTTGTCTTACAATAGGTCCAACTTTTTTAATGTTTCCTTCATCAGGACCGTTTTCTGGAATAATTACAGTGTCACATTTTTTCATAATCTCTTGCATTGATTTATTCATCTTTTTTTCAATAAATGACATTATTCCGTTTGTAAAATTAGTTTGTACAACATCTGTAATCAAAATAGTAGGTATTTTTTTATTTTGAGCAACAGTAAGTGAGGCAAAATCTTCATCACTAATTACTAGTCTTGGATTATCTAACTCGATAATCTTTTTAGCGATTTTTTTACATCTTTTGTAATATTGATAATAGTTCCAGAGCCATCTTGTTGGATTTTTTAGCATTCCGTTTTTCACAATAAATTGTGGAGGAATGTACACATCTTCAACTTTGAAATCTAGATTTTTTAGGATTTTTGCAGCTCCATTTCCTGTTACAAATTTTGTTGATATGTTTTCAAAATTATTTGCAACAGCTATGTCTCTTGTTACATGACCTAATCCTATTGGACTAGAAAAAAAATCTAAATCCACCATTACTTGTACAAAATTCTGATCAAATTTCTAGATTGTCCCTTTCTCAAAGTTTAAATGGTTTTCATCAAGGAATGTTTCTGGGCTCATGGTCCAGATCGGTTATGACGTCGCCCTTACACGGCGAAAATCCAGGGTTCAAATCCCTGTGGGCCCATTTTTGTACCCAAAAAAAGGGGGGCGGGCCCAATTTATTCTAGATGTTAAAAGAAGAACGTTTTTTCTTGCAATATTCGATTAATCTATTTGTAAAATAATCCCATCCATGACTATGTTCTTTGTATAATTCATGAGGCTCTCCAGTAAATCCTGAATGAATCATAGTTACTCGAGTTTTATTTTGTCCTATTTTTTCAAGATTCCATGTAACTAGAGTTTTTGGAAATCTTGGAATTCCATCTGGAATCCATGTGTATGATAGTTTTTTGTTTAGAATAAACTCTACAATCTCTCCCTGTGGAAAAAAATCTCTATCAAGTGGCTTTACATCTTTAGCAAAGAAAGTAAATTTCATCTTCCCACCTACTTTTGGCTCCAAAATAGATTGATCAGGAAACCACTGAGTGATTTCTTCTGGATCAGATAGGGCCTTGAAAACAATTTCTGGAGATGCATCAATTTCAATTATTTTTTTTATCTCAAGTGTACTCATTGTTTTTTCTTTTTTTCCTTATTTTCAACAAATTCCTTAAGCGAGTCTAGCTTGTACCCCCACATATTTTCAAAGAACTTCATTAGTTCCAGTGCTTGTTTTTGATTTATAGAATAAAATTTATTTTTCCCCTGTCTTTGCTCTGTTATCAAATCTGCTTCTTTTAAAACACGCAAGTGTGTAGATACGGCAGGTAAGCTAAATTCAAAATGCCCAGCAATCTCACCCGTAGTCATTGATTTATTTTTTAAAAGCAAAAGAATTTGACGCCTGCTGTCATCTGCAATAGCTTTCCATCCAGTTCCCATAACAATTAAATAGTTAAACATCTATTTAATTGTTTAATGGTTACTTGCAGTGCTTGCTCCATGATCAACCTGAAAAGATTAGCAATAGCAATTCCGATTACTGCATTGGTAAACATGCTTGTTCTTTATGGATTATTCATGAATCCAATCTCACAAGAAGTGATTTTTAGTGAATCCTTAGGACAGAGTCCAAAACTTGTAGCTGTTTGGAAACAAATTGATCCAGTGCCTCAAGCTACATCACTTATTCCTGCATTAGTAATCACACCTGCAATCTTTAGCTTCTTTTTTGCAGTACTGTATGATTCAATTCCAGGCCATTCAAAGATAAAAAAAGGATTTGCGTATGCAATTATTTTATGGGGAACAATTGCAGTATTTTTTGAGTTATTTACACCTCTTGGATTATTTGGTGAGCCATTACATCTTTTAGTGTATGAGTTAGGATTGTGGTTTGTTGGAATGATTGTATCAAGTATGGTATTAAGTTTAATTTATTCTCCAAAACAGATTGTAAATGACCAATAATTATAACTCACTAAAAATCAAAGTGTCAAAGTTTGAAAATGTCACTACAAGACCTATGTTTGGTTATCAATGCTTTTCAATTAATAGAAAATTTTTTGTAGGATTCAGTAACAAAAATGACTATCAAATAATAGTAAGACTTTCAAAAGAACAGCAAGAATTAGCTGTAAAAAATAATGCAATCATTCCATTTTCACATGGTGCAAAGATGGGTTGGAT
>JAICOU010000065.1 GCA_025930495.1 Nitrososphaeraceae archaeon | reverse complement strand
TCATAGAGTCAAAAGTGACCCTCATAATTTTTAACCAATCAAAGAAATGAATAATTCATGACTGATCTTATTGATGATACGGCAAATTATGTGCTAGATCTTGCCAGTCCTCAAAGACTAAATATTTTATTCAAGCTATTAAGCAAAGATTCTACCCCTACTGAAATTGCAAAAGAACTCGAGTCAACAAAACAAGAGGTTCATAGAAATTTTATCCGACTAGAAGAAAGCGGTCTTATTGAAAAAAAGAATAATGGCAAGTATAATACTACCACATTTGGCGAAGCTGTATGTACACAAGTTCCGACAATTGTATTTTTCTCACAAAATAGAAAATATTTTGAAGAACATACTTTTGCTGACATTCCATACAAATTCAAAAGCAGATGTGGGCAACTTGCGACCAGTCAACACATCAAAGGTGTTTCTAAAGTATTAGAACACTGGAAAGCAATCTACAAAAATTCTGATGAGTACATTTATGAAATATTATCTGAAGTACCACTTGACTTGATAGAGCCACTAGTTAAACAAATTAAAAAAGGAACAAAATTCCAGTATATCTTTTCTGAATCAACTGTAGTTCCTAAAGGAAGAAAAGCATTATTGAAAAAACTAGGATTTGACAATCTCATTGACAAAGGACTAATAGAAAGAAAGATGACAAAAAATGTGCAGACCATGATAGTTCTTAATGAGAAAGAGGCATGTGTTTCGTTTCCAAAAAACGGTGGGGAATCTGATCTCACTGAGATGTTTTATAGTAATGACTCAATGTTTCATGAATGGTGTTTAGACTATTTCAGATTTTGTTGGTATGGCTCTGATATATTTGAGGAAAGTAAACTCAAAGAATAGCTTTAAAATCGATCTGAACAGTTAATCCAAGCTAATTCTGTTATTGTGATGTTTTTACTTTTAAAATAGATTTTAATATGACAAAACGAGCATCATGAATTAGATATCAATATGTCTGAATCAAATGAGAAAAAACTAGATGCAACTGGATTGTTTTGCCCAGAACCTGTATTTAGGACCAAAATTGAGATTGAAAAAATGCAGGTAGGACAAGTACTAACTGTCTCTGCTGATGATCCTGCGGCTGAGGATGATATTTCCAGATGGGTGACAAGAAATGGTCATGTGCTATTGGATATGAAAAAAGATGGTAACACAATCACTTTTCAAATTAAAAAGGTGAAATAAAATAAAAATTATGGCATCTGTTACTAGTTCTGATATTTTAAACCGAGTTGGCAATACTCCACTTGTAAAATTAGATTCTCTTTCAAATCAAAAAGTTACATATTTTGCAAAACTTGAAGGTCACAATCCATTTGGTTCTGTAAAAGACAGAGCTGCATACTGGATGATCAAAGATGGTGAAGAAAAAGGTAAACTCACAAAAGGAAAAAGTATCATTATTGAACCCACATCTGGAAATACTGGGATTGCATTAACTGGTATTGCAAATTTACTTGGCTACAAAGTTGAGATCGTGATTCCTGAAAAAGCCAGTAATGAAACCAAAGATATTATTAGAAATTTAGGAGCCAAAGTTTTTGAAACTAGTGATGATCTTTGCCCAAAGGTTGGTGCTGGAACTGATCAAAGCATAGCCTTGGCAACCTCCATAGCAGCGTCAAGGCCTGACATGTATTATTCTCCAAATCAATATGCAAACGAGGCAAATTTTATGGGTCATTATGTTGGAACAGGCCCTGAAATTTGGAAACAAACCGATGGTAAAGTCACTCATTTCTTTACAGGTGTTGGAACTGGCGGAACAATTACTGGAATTGGAACATTTCTTAAAGAAAAAAATCCGGATGTTACAATTATTGGATGCCAACCTCAGCAAAACCACCTAATTCAAGGATGGCGAAATTTTGAAGAATCTGCAAAACCTGATTTGTTTTTAAAACGAGAAAGTATCGTTGATGATTGGGTGTCTGTTAGTAATGATGAGGCATTTTCTGTTGTAAAAGAAGTATTTAGAAAAGACAGATTGTTAGTCAGTCCTTCTTCAGCAGCTGTTTATGCATGTATGAAAAAATATCCTATTGATGATGGATGCGTAGTTGGAATATTTGCTGACGACGGACGAAAATACAAGAGTGTTTATGCTAAACAAAATATCATGACTGAAAAAGAATTTGACGACGCACTCAAAGAAGAAAAATACATGTCAGAATTGGCATATTGATTTTCAAATCTCTGAATTTGTGCTATTTTTCCTCTAAAATATTCTTTAGATGTGTTTCATAAAACTCTCGAAAAAATTTATTCATATCCATTTCGTGATGTAAACACACGTTACTTGATTCTAATAATTTTTCTCTAAGTTCTTTGCTCCATTTACTTTGTTGTTTGTCTTTTAATTTAATAATTGATGGATTTTGTTTTACTTCCTCCATGTTTGTTAATAGTCTTAATTCAAGCTGGCGTAGTTTGCTTATACTGAGCAAAAATAGTCCTGATTGTTCCTTGTCTACTAAATTTATCAATGCGTGTGCTTGGGTATAATATTCTGTTCCTTTTTCATTATATCTCTTAAATTCATTGACACGCTTTTGCCAATATTGTTCTGTAGTGTTTTCTATTACTTTGTAATTGAATTGAATTTCAGCTAGTTCTTTTCCTAATTTAGCCAAATTATCACTATATTCTTTGGCTGATTTTTTTAATTTTTCAAGATCTTCAGTCATAATATGCCTGAATTTTTCTGCAATAAAGAGTTTGGAATCTAATTATGAGCATGATTTTTCCATGAATCATTTGATATTTTTGAATAATCTATTATACATTTTTCACAAAACGAATCCCATTCTCCAATTTTTAAAACTCTAAAAAACTCTCTTGTCCACTCGTATGGTGGTTCTTTTCTATATTGAAATTGCTGAATTGTGTAAATCTCTTTTTTATTAAATTTATTCAAACATTTTTTGCATTGAGCGTTTTTCATTAGATATTTTATGAATTATCATAATTATTTAAGAAATTATCGTTGCAAACGATATAGGTCCAGAATTTGACAAAGTATTGTTTAGGAAAGCAAAAAGAGTTTAGAATCAATCTTTAGACTCATCATATTTTTCATCTGCTTCATAGTTTTCTTTAAGATCAAGCTCATGTTGTTCTTCTCTCATCTCTTCTTGCTCAGATGCCCTATTCTCAGAATCTGGTGATTTCTCTTTAATTTTTTTGAATCTATCTAATAATCCCATAATATCCTAAAGTTTGTATGAACTTAAGGATTTAGGAATTCTCTAAAATGGGATGAATTCTCAGTAAAAGATCCAACAAGAATTCAATACATAATACTGACAAATTTGTATGTGAACCAGACATAAATGTAAGCGCGACTTAATTGTTTTACCTACAATAAACTAACAATGACACACATGAAGCAAATTCTAATACTTCCTGTACTAGTCATTATGATTTCGCTTCTAGTTTTTTCTGCCCGAAATCCAATAGATCTAACAACATCTGACAATCGATCACACCAATCAGATACGGGGAAAAAAGAACCATGAAATCATATCCTTTGATAGGTTTTACCGTTTTAATTTTGACCATCGCATCGTGCACACTTATTGAAACCCAATATGCATCAGCCCAAATGGGTTTTGACCACACAGGAGCAATAAGCACTACTAGCACAATAACATCGGATGGGTCTGTTTGGTTAAGTACCACTACCACAGATCCTAAAGAAGGGGAAAGAATGGCAATTACTACCAATTTTTTCAACAAAGATGGTAGAATAGAGGTTGCAACTTATGACATAATAGTAACACAGGATGGGAAAACCATTCTTGATGAAAAAGGAGTTCACAAATATGTTGGAAATCCAGATCATTGGACATCCCCTCTAATTTCTGATAATCCAGTAGATATCAAAATAACATTGCAAGGTGACAACATAAATCTCCCATTTAACTGGCCAAAAGGAGAAACAATCGAACTTAAAACGGTTCCAGAATTTGGAATGATCACAACAATGGTTCTTGCATTATCCATTATCAGTATAATTGCTATAACTGCAAAATCCAAAATAATTCCAAGACTGTAGTGTAAACCATCTATCTGTTAACAATATGTTTGACATATCTTAAAAACAAGATTTCAAAATTATTCTTAACAAAACATTTCTTCATCTGCATAACATCTATTTTTACGCATGAAAGAACGGGCTTGTCTTTTTAGGAATTCTCTGTAAGGTACTTATCTACATCTATTGCAGCCATACATCCAAATCCTGCTGCAGTAACTGCTTGTCTGTAACTTCTATCGTGCACATCCCCTGCTGCAAAAACTCCTTCTACATTAGTATGTGTTTTATTTTTTAAAATAATATATCCTTCATTATCTACATCAATTTGTTTCTTGAACAGCTTGGTATTTGGCTCATGACCAATTGCAACAAAAAGGCCTGCAACATCTAGTGTTTTTTCTTCACCTGTTTTGATATTTTTTAGTGTCACTTGGCGCATTTTTTGATCTCCTTTGATGTCTGTTACTTCATAATTCCAATGGAATTTTATTTTGTTATTTTTCATTGCTCTTTCTTGCATTATTTTACTAGCACGTAATGATTCTCGTCTATGTACTAGGTGTACAGTTGTTGCAAATTTAGTGAGAAATGTTGCTTCCTCTACTGCAGAGTCTCCTCCTCCAACTACTACCAATTCTTGATTTCTAAAAAATGGGCCGTCACATGTCGCACAATACGATACTCCTTTTCCTGCAAATGTCTGCTCCCCCGGCAATCCTATTTTTCTAGGATTTGCCCCTGTTGCAATAATCACTGCTCTTCCCTCATATTCTTCTGAGGCTGTTAGGACCTTGAATGGCTTGTGTCTAAAATCTACATCTACTACTTCATCATCTATTATTGTAGTTCCCATCCTCTGTGTTTGTTTTCTCATCTCTATCATCAAATCCGGACCCATTATCCCTTTTTCAAATCCCGGATAATTCTCAACTTCTGTTGTATTGACTAATTGCCCGCCTGGTAATATGCCTGATAAAATAAGTGTGTCATATCCTGCCCTTGAGCAATAAATTCCTGCAGTATATCCTGAAGGACCTGCTCCAATAATTACAATGTCAAATTTTGTTTTCTTTTTATCTGGCATCTTTGGTGATTCGTCTTTGTTTTCAAGTACTGTCGCACCAGAGTTTGCAGCCATCATAATATGACATCTTTGAATTTCATTATTAAATGATTATGATTTAAAAATAAGATAATTCATAACTAAAAATCACCTCGTTATTAATTTCTTTAATACTTGTTGATGAGTTTCGCATAATTTCCCATTTTCTAGCTGCGAATACAACAGATCTTTTTGCCAATGTGCATTAAAAAGTCTACATTCTGTTTTATCGCAAAACTCTTTTCCTGTTTCAAAATAAAATATCGCTTGTAGCAGATAGCCTTCTATGATTTTTGATAGTCTTGTGTCATTATATTCTAGATAGGTTCCTTTGTATTTTTGCTTTATAGATTCTACATTTATGCCCTGTGTGTAATTTGATATTAAATCTAAATAGTATTCTCTTGGTTTTGCTGGCGCTTCAATTATTCCTGTTGTTGAAATTATTGAAGGATTTGCACCGATTAATGCTCTTCCGTGGTATCTATAATCATTACAATCATAGGTACATGTCAATTTATTCGTAAAAAAAATGTGGAATAAATCTGATGATCCTTCCTCATTTGAGATTAATTCTGTTAATACTTTTTGAAGTTCAAATCCGTCATACATGATAATATTTTCTGTTTTTGCAGTGTCTTCAAAATTTGCTTCTTCAAAAAGAATCTCATCTATACTAGGGTGATGTTTTTCATATGGTTTTCTAGGATTGAAAATTCTACATGATGCAATCTTTGCAGCAGTGTCTTTTTTTGCGAATTTTAAAATATTTTCTCTTGTTTCAACTTTAACTGGAAATGTTTCTTTTAGAAAACCCGTCAGTCTCTCAAGTTGAATGTTAGAAATGGTAGGCTCATCATACAAAAATATTTTTGAGATCTTCAATGAATCAATAAATTGATGATTGTTTATCTTTCTAACTCTTTGATTTTCTCTGCTGTGATTTCAGCTGCTTTTCTTCCTGAAAACAACATTGAGCCATAAGTAGGACCCATTCTTGCCAGTCC
>JAICOU010000049.1 GCA_025930495.1 Nitrososphaeraceae archaeon | reverse complement strand
CATTTTCTGCTGGTAAACACATTTCTAAGAATGTCTAGTCTTGAATGGGAGATTGAAGGTTTTTTGCCAACAATTTTGAATAAAGTGATCCCAGTGGCAGAACTAGTTCCTTTAAGTGCCCATGACCCATTTTTCATCAAATATGGTTTTGGGTTTTTCATAGTCACTTTTTTGTGTGCCTTGACATCATATGCCTCGATTTCTGACATGAATCTATACCTCAAAATTGATATTATATGACCAGAGTAAATTTTTTCATATCAACAAGCTCAAAAATAGTTTTTCTAAAAATTAGAGCCTAGAATGATACGGTTACTGATCAATTATTGTAATTATGGGATGATTGTTGAAAATTAGTTTTATTTTTTAATTTGAATCAAACAAATGTTTGAAATTTCACAATACCCTGTTTTATATCACTAAAAGAACAATATTTTGACGCCTTCGATTAGTGGTCTAGGCATGCTATAAACGACCACTATTCCAAGTCGTTGATTCTAAACTTCATTTAGGTGAATTTGGAGTGCTTTTTTTATTTCCTCTTTTTTTAATGCTACCTTGTTACTCCCAATTTTTAGACTGTCTGCGTCATCTATTGGTGATAATCTATAAGCTAGAAAATCCGACAATAAATCCAAATTAAAATCACTGTTGTTTTTTAGATTTATTTTCAAATATTTTTCTTGTATGCCCCCATCTTTTTTTAATCCACCTGATGGAAAAATTCGAATATCTTCATTAATCTTATTTTCATGTAATTTTTTTCCAAAAATTGTCTTATCTATGTCATTACCATTATGAAAATGAAATATGGTAATCATAAATTCCATAAAATTCTGTATGTTATCTAAAATAAAGAGGCTTCCTTATTCTATTTTTTTCTTTAGCAGTGCATCTTCAGGTGTTTTGTCTTGATTGATTTGTCAATGCCAACTGTGATGTTTTTTCCAATGTTCTTCTAATTGTTGAGTTGTAGGCTCTTTTCCCAAAGATGTTCCGCAAATTTTACACTGTATCACAAATTTTTGTAAATCTTTGTAAAATTAAGGATATTGCTTTTTCTTTGATTAATATCTGTTATTCGTTCTATTTTGATTTTTGTTTTCTACTCTTAAATTCTTGTGATTTTTGTCTTTTTCTTTGCTGTTCTAGATTCATAATTAGATATGTTTTTCCTGCTTCACACAGCTTCATTTCCCCAGTAAATTCATCATGAATTGATTCTAATGTTCCATCTGTCAAAAGCATGCCTACAATTTCCCATGCTTTGTCTTCTGGTATTTCAAATTTGTAAGAAAGCGTTGAAACTTTGGTATAATAGCCATTTTTTGAATTACGTAAAATAAAATCCTTGATTTTATCTTCGGTTGTTTGTGTTTTTGGTCGTGATGATCTATTGCCAAATTTTCTGAACGGTCTCTTTTCTGGCATATTTTTTTCCATGATTTGCTGCTATTTTAGGACTTGGAACAACAAAACCTAAAGACTTTTTGAATTCATCTGATATTGATTTTCATGAGTGAAAAGGCAAGACGAATTGAGGAACTAAGAATGAAAACTGGTAGAAGCAAGCGTTGTCTTGATTGTAAAAAACACCGATGTATTATTGATAGTTGTCAGTGCAGTTGTCATTTGAAAAGCTAACTGGCATCAAAGACCTATGTGTCAGACCTGAATGACGAGCTTCACTGCTCTAGTCTGAATGAGGTTGTGGGTATTGGTCATTTCCCAATCTAGCCAATTAGCAACTAGCATTAATCTTTCATCAATAAAGAGTTTAGAATTTAGTTCAATTGCTGTTTTTGATCTTACAATCAGAATGATTTTGAGTCCATTTTCCTTGAATCCATCATTATAATTTTATGACATTTACAAAAGCAATTAGCATGAATCATATCATGAGCATTTCTGTATTCGCATTCTTTAGTATGTTCCATGCGTTATTTTATTTTCAATTTTTATACACTTAAAGATTAACAAATGATCCTTAGTCAATACCCATGATGAACAATACAATACATGTTGAACTGTTTTAAAAGTATCAAATTGGAATTTAAAAGAAAAAAATTTGCTTCACTTGACTATTTCTTTTTTGAAGCTTTTTTTGCTGCTGCTTTTTTCTTTGCTGCCATAATGCAAATGATGATTTACTTGAATTTCCAACGTTGATGTAAAAAAATTAGACAAAATGGATATTGATCGGAACACAATTTTATTCTATTTAGAATTGCAAAATAACTGAATTTATCAAAAATATCTAGTGATTTGGTTTCGTTATTTTGCATTGATTGAATCTGGATCGTTATTTCCTGGCAGATATTTGTCTCCTAATTCTGTCTTCATTTTTTCATCAAATTCTTCTTGTAATCTTGTCAGATAGATTTCTGCTTCCGTTTCGTCATCTGGAATTCCCGTATTTACATTGTAATTGAATCCAGTTGCTAGATGGTAAAATTTCTCAAAAAATTCCTTACAATCTATTACGTCTGCATGAGAATCAACTGCTACTACCAGGCAATTATTGTCCTCTCTAAATTTTAAACAAATTTCTTCATCAATCATTGTATCTACTATCACTGCCATGAGATACGGAATTAATGATTCATCTAATTTTCTCTGATTATTCTTGGAATTTGTTATCCATAATTCATAATCATCTACAAGATACTCAAACGTACCTACTATGATTTCTCTAATGTTGCTATCTGGATGCGCCAGTTTTGATTTCCATGATATTTCTTCTTTATTTCCAGGTTTCACATACATTACATCAAATTTTATTTCTTCGTGAATTTGTTCATATTCCCAAACTTGTTTGTTTGTCCACATCGGTGAATATTTTTCAATGAGCGCGATAGTCAATTTATCCAATATTTTGAATCAACTAGACTGTTGTTTATGCTTATCTTATATGATAAATTAAATTTTTTTAGTATTGTATTTTATTTTAGTTTTTGATATTTGATTTTAAAAATGCTAACGTACATTCTGCAAGTTCTTTATCTGAGTGTTTTTTGATGGTGTGCTTGCAGTTAGGACATGTGCCCTTGTCTTCCTCAGTAAAATCATCTCCAACTTGTTTCATACAACATTCCATTAATTCTGCAGTAGAATGTGATTCCATGGCTAGTTTACATGTAGGGCATTCAGTCAAATTTTTCACCTATGTGAGAATCAAAGCCATATCATGGGGGAATAACTTGTATCCAAGTTCTGTTATGATTGAAATTAATGTAATGTTGCATACTTTGTATTTTTGCATCTAGTTTTCTATTTTGGTTTATCAAAATAAGAGTTTCTCAATTTTAAATTCTTTGTCTACTTTAGATGAAACAAACAATTTTGTTATTTTCTAAACAATTCTAGTTCTTCTAGGATTTTACCCATGGAGTGTTTCCATCTTCTCATTGCATCAATGTCATGTGGTCTACTGTTTTCTAGTTCTTCTTTTTGTTTTAGTAATTCTTGATGTCTTTTCTCATCAATTTTTTTGACCATACATTTCCTTTTCGCTCCTATATTTGAATAAATTCCTCTATTAGTTTTGATTCATTTTATGCCTACATTTTTTAATTTTTGGTTTTGTTTAATGTTGTAACTTGCTAATCCATAGAAAGTTTTACTTATTGCAACAAATAATTTTTTTTATTGAAATTATTACTTTCCGTTGTTCTGGTAATCGGTGTTTTGGGATACATGTGGTATGCAAATCTGTTGCCATTTGATACCTCTACAGAATTGGTCAAATCTTCTGAAAAAATTAAGGAATTATCTAAAATTGCTACTAAACACGAGCAAAAAGTCCTTTATTATTCAATTCAAGCAATTCCCAATCTTCCTGATGGACAAATTCCATTAAATGCATTACATAAAGCCCTTGATGCTTGGAAATCACTTAATCCTAATTTTGATTTTGTAGAGTCCGATAATCCTGACATTGAGATTCGATGGCAAGTATATGCCTCTGAAACTCATTCTGGTCTGGCTACTTGTAATTCGGCATTATTTGGAATCTTGAATCACTGCGTATTGGATATTTCTGTAGGTGATGAAGATTGTAGTGGTAATTATGTTCAAAATGATGAAAACATGGTTTCCAATATAATAATGCATGAGATAGGTCATGCCATTGGATTAGGACACAGTGCTGATAAAACTCATCTAATGTATTCCGATGAATTGCCTCTTGCTGATTTTGATTCACAGGAGTTTATTGTACCTGAAAAATTTGAAGAACTCTATGTTGGACAAAAATCTCTACTTGATCAAGACGATGAAATTCGAAGTCAACTTGAATCATTGGATAAAAAAATATCACGTGCAAAATCGCAATATGATGAATATTATAAACAATATGAATACTATGATGGAAAGACTTTGCCTCAGGATGAATTTGAAAAAGCACAAAGACTCCTAGATAAATTAAATTCTGAAGCTGACAAAATTAATTCGTTAATTGATCAACAAAATCAGTTAATTAATCAAAGCAATGCAATTCTAGAAATTTTAGACTGTCATCCTAATTTTGATGTTCAAAACTAGTTTTTGATTTTACAGTATTTGTAAATGCAAATTGAATAATTTTTGCTTGCTATTTAATGTCGTATAATAAAACAAAACCAACAATTAATGCCACTACTGAAATTCCCATGGAAATCATAAATTTTAGATTCACAAATTATTTTGATTTTGTCTTAAATTAATAGTTTTAAATGAAAGCAAGCAAGTTTAATGTCTTTTTTGCATCTGTCCCTTTGGGGGATATGTTAAAGCCATTAAACATGCAAACAGCCTTGCTTCCAATATTTTGTATGCTCTCATTTTTGAAAAACTCTTAAAATAAAACATGTCGTGTTAATTGATCAAAGTGGTTTGCAAAAATGATCCATTTCGATTTCATTTGTGCCTAAATCTATAATTTTCCTAACATATTCACTAATCTAGGAGTATCTAATTGATTTGTGTTTCAAATTAAACACACTATTTCTTTTAATCTATTTTGATATAGTATTACTGAGTCATCGTGTTTGACGGCATTCCTACGTTTGCCTTACAGACCATGCCCTAGAATTCATTGGCCGTCAAACACATCTTTAATTCTAAACCAAACATTTTTCAAATCTGTTATGTATTAAAACAGTCTTGATAATAATTTGCAAAGGCGCTAGAAAAATAAACAAAGTCGAAAAATGTAATTTCCTATATGATGGGACTTGGGGTGATGCACAACTTGTTGAACATCAAAAACAACATCAATTATTAGAAGATGAAAATTATTTGTGGCTTGGATTTGACGTACCTCAATCATTTGGCAATTACAGTGGGCGCGATGGAAAAAGAATCTAAATTTTTATTGGTTGTTGTTTAGTTACTATTTTTTAAAACTGACGTAATTTCATGGCTAATTTTTATAGAAGTCAATAATTTTATTCCCGCATATGACAAACAATTTCATGAGTCAAAATAATATCATTTCTTGGTCTAAGGGTTATTTTTTGGATTGGTTAGACTTTCAAGCTGAATCTAACCCTGCTGTATTTGAAGATGTTCATAGTACAATCAAATACCGATATACTTGGACTGTGAATTCTGATAGTGTTGGCAATCAAATTAGATTCTTTATTGAAAATATTGATTTGACTGCTGTATTTCATCCCTTACTTTCTTGGGTAAGACAATCACAAGCAACTCCACAACTCTTAAAGCATGAACAAGGGCATTTTGATTTTGCAGAATTACTTAGACCTGAAATTACACAACAAATTCAAAATGTGTTTAATGAAAAAAAATTTTCTACTAGAGGACAAAATCCAGAGCAACAAAAACAATTTGCACGTGAAGATTCTGGCTTACTAATTGCAAATGAAATTGGAAAATGGGAGAAATATCTTTTTGAAAAACAAGAAGAGTATGACAAACAAACCAATTATGGACAGATAGTAGAAAAACAACAAGAATATGATATTATGTTCAAAAAATTACGAAATACGCTCTAATCTGGACCTATTTTATGTAGTTTGCCTTTGCCTTGTTTTTTTATTTACACTTGTTTAATCATTTTATTTTCAGGAATTGAATTGATGTAATTAACAAGACTGCGATAATATTTTAGATGAAAATTCAAATCTTTGATTTCTGTTTGTTTTAGCTCTTCTAATTCTGGCCCAAACTCTCGTTTGTCTAATTGTATTTGGTTTAATGTATTTTCATTTATTTCAATCATATGAAATAAACTGTGTAATACTTCACTTTTTGTTAGTGTTTTATCACATGATCTTTTTAGTAAAATTTCGACCCATCCCATATTTTTTATTTCAAAATTGTTATTTGTATTCCTGAATGTATATTTTCTAACCTTTGCTCTAATTTTGTTTAGTGATTATTCATTTGAGAAATACAAAATGAGGCTAGCCTTTTTTTGCATTCTTTTTTTTATCCATTATCTCTTGATTTCTTTCAATATCTGAATGAATCTCTACATGATCATACAAGGCTTCTTTAGAGTCAAAAATCTGCTCGCAATAATAACACTGGTGCATTTTTTGTTTATGTCGATCTTAAATTAATTACTTTCTCTATATTTACGCCTGATTAAAATACTGATAATTTGGAATAAGAGAATTCTGTGAAAATCAATGGGTTTCTAGTGCTATCTCTGTATTGCAAGATGGCAATTTACCTGACTCCTTTTTGAACTCTTCAATTAACTGGATTTGTCGTTCTTTTGGATTATTTGTAAATTCTCGTTGATATGACTGGGTTTTTTGCTTACATTCGTTTCCTTCAAATCCGGTATCCACATATTTTGTAAACGTTTCTTCCAAATTTTTACTCTCTCCTATGTAGATCACATCTTTGTTTCTATTATACAAAACATAAACACCTGGAATTGCCTTGACGAATTTGGCACTTTCTAGCCACACTCTCATTTTGTCTTCTAGTAATTCCATGATCTATTGTGATATTACTAGATATTAAACTACATTAAAAAAATCTCTGATAATATTAGAACTTCATGCTTTTAATATTAAAGAAAACTAGATTCAATCCTGTCTCTTTTAGGAAAATTTCCAGAACAATTTTCTCCACGAGATATCCAAAAAAAGATCATATTGGAAATTGAAGAGAAATTAAAATCTGGTTACAAAAAAATCATTTTATGTGCTCCAACTGGAGTAGGTAAATCACTAGTAGGAGCAACTGTATCAAGGTATTTTGATAGTTCATTTACCATAACTGCATCAAAACATCTTCAAGATCAATATATCAAAGATATTCCATTTCTTAAACCCGTTAAAGGAAAACAAAATTTTACATGTCTGAAAATGATGGAATCTGAAAAAATAGATAATACCAGAAAAGCTATGCGATGGGGATTGACATGTGATAAGGGACAGTGTCAGGAAAAAATAAACAAAAATGGTAAGGAAATAATTGAAGTTTGTAAATTCAAGCCTACAATCAAACAAGTCGAAGACAATACTCAAGAAGCTAAATCTTGTCATTACTATCTTCAAAAATATGATGCACTAGTTTCAAAACACTCTCTTTGGAATTATTATGCATTTTTTCAAATTATGAAATTTAATAAAAAACTCTTTGAAGATTATCTTGATAGAAAAGTTTCGATATTTGATGAATCCCATAAAATTGAAGATCAAATAATGCAGTTTATTGGATTTGATATATTTAGCGGTCAAGTAGAAGAATGCAGTCTAAATGCCACCAAATATGATTTTACTGATTTGGATTCAATGATACAACTAATTGATGATATTGCATACTCATATGCCAAAAAAATCAAGGATATCAAAGAAAGTGATTCATACCAAAAAGAGCCTGATTATGAATCCGTTACAAGACTAGAGAGACGTTATGATCGAGCTGCTCAGGCTAAAATTGATATTCTTACTGACAAGGATAATTTTGTAGTAAATGATCCTGTTCAAGACTTGAATGGGAATTTTAGAGCAATCTCCGTAAAACCTATTGATGTTTCAACATTTGCTAATTCTTTTTTCACTACTGAATATCAAATATTCATGTCTGCTACTATCGATAAATTCAGTTTTTGTGAAAATATGGGATTGCAACAAGATGATGTTGCATTTATTGATACTCCAAAATCCCCATTTCCAATTGAACACAGAAGAATTGATCTTCTAAACATTAAACGATTAAGCTATGGTTCTACTGAAAATGATGAACTTGAAGTAATAAAAACAATTGATAGAATAATGGACGAACATTCTGGTGAACGGGGTTTGATTTTAACCTCATCTGTTCCACGATGTCAAAAAATCCTAAGATACCTTTCACCAAAAAATACCCGACGAATCAGAATTTGTCATAGCTATAATCAAGATGGAAAAACACAGGATGAAATTATCTCAGAGCATGCTGCTGATCCTATTGGTGTCTTACTATCTTCATCACTGTGGGAAGGTGTAGACCTTAAAGATGACT
>JAICOU010000052.1 GCA_025930495.1 Nitrososphaeraceae archaeon | reverse complement strand
TCATGATGTTCTTTCTGGGTTTTCAGAACATCGGTTATTAATGGGAATGCCTATTGAATCAAAATTAAATGGAGAATTGAAAAAAGCATTTCCTCAAACTAAACATGTATCAATGACAAATGGTGGCTGTAATTGGTTACATGCAGTAATCCAGATAAAAAAGAAAACCAACTCTGATCCAAAAAAAAAAAATAAAAAAACATTCGAGTTACATCGTTCATTAAAACAAGTTACTATTGTAGATGAAGATATTGATCCTAATAATGCAGAATCTGTTGAATATGCAATGGCAACAAGATTTCAAGCTGATAAAGATTTGATAATACTAACGAATGTACGCGGTTCTAGTCTCGATCCTTCTAGTGATCAAAAGAACTTGAAGACTGCAAAAATTGGCATAGATGCAACAAGATCTCTTTTAAAACCCTCAGAGGGATTTGAATTAGCAAAAATCCCAAAAATAAACAAAATTAAACTAGAGAATTATTTCAAATAGCAAGATTAAAGCATTATAAAAAATTTAATATGTGATTTTTATGGAACAGTTTAAGAGTCTCAAAAGTTATTGGTAATTATGACCTCAGAAGAAAAATCAAATGAGTGGGATTCTCTCTGGCAAGAATATTCAAAATCGCTTGAAAAATGGAAAACCGTATTTGAGCAAATCCAAAATGCAACTAATGACATGCAAACCAAATTTAATGAGGTATGGGAAAAAGCTACTAAAGAATCCAGTGTAGACACTATGAAGTTATTTGGTGAAAATTGGCAAAAATCGCTTAGTGATGCTGGAATGAAATCATTAAAAGAATTTAGTGATGCTTGGCAAAAATCACTTAATGAAGCTAATGCGTCAACTTTCAAACAATTTGTAGAAAATTGGCAAAAGACTCTAAATTCGTCTGGGATGGAACATATGAAAGCTTATGGTGAAATGATGAAAAAATTTGCAGACACATGGAATAATATGTGGCCTAAGATAATGTGATAAATTATCAAAAAACTTTTCTTCCATTATTTGTAATAATACCATGATTAACGAAATCTAGAATATCTATTTCCAAAATAACATCTACGTTGTTAATTCTCAGATCTTTTTACTTCACTATTCTTTGTCAGAACTAATTGCAAATTTTGATTGCTTCTTTAAATTCTGTGCAAGTTCTTTAAAAATTTCATTTACACTAACATCAACAAGGTTTATTGTGGCATTTTCTATTACTATTTGCTTCTCAAATTTTTCTTTTATTGCAAAAGATACTGATGACCAATGAAGTGTTCCTTTTAATTGTTCTTCTACTGTAACATTTGTTGTTGGGAAATTAGAAGGAGAAAAAACAACTCCATTTGTCCATTGCATAGTTGGAATTGCACCCCCTGATGATCTAGTACTAAATGCTATTTGTTTTACCCAATCATCAAACTTGTATTCTATGACTTCGTGAATTACTAGTTTCTTCCATGGCTCAATTGATATTTCCATATGAAAATGAATTTAATAAAACCAATTATAATCCTATTTTTTGTGCCTAGATTAAGTGTAAGTATTCTTTGATACAGTCATGCATCTAAATTCCTTAATTGTGTACTTTTACGCATGACTAGAATAATGATTGCAGATGATTCTGAAGAATTACGTTTAGCAATGAAGAATTTTCTTTTGATACATAATCATAATGTTGTAGCGGAGGTAAATAATGGCATTGAAGCAATTGAAAAATATTTTTCTAAAAAACCTGAACTTGTATTCTTGGATTTACCAATACCTAAACTTGATGGATTAAGTGTTTTAAAAAAAATTCGATTTCAAGATCCTGACTCTAAAATTATAGTGATGACTGATAATGATAATATAGAAATTTTTGAAGAATGTACACGTTTAGGCGTTCTTGCATTTCTTATAAAACCATTTGATTTAAATGATGTTTTATCTACCATTTCCTTTTCAAAGGAATCAATCATTATGAAATGATCTTGAAAATATAAACATTGAATTTTATTTATAATAATTTAAAAATATAAAGTCATGTATGACTTGTTTGCCAAGTTTGATTAAATTGTTTTATGGCTTCTTGATATGCTTTAATTGAATCATCACCAGAAGTTTTTAGAAATTTTTCCCACTGTTCATTGAATTTTTTGATTGAATCTATATTAGTTTCTTTAAAGATATTTTCAATCATTTTTGTTTGTTGTTTTATGTATTCTGGCCCTATCTCTTGCCAGGTATTTTCCCAACTTGAACTAACTTTTTTCAAGAGTTCAGTATCTGATTCTAAAGCTCTTTGACATGCATCATGATATGTCATCAATGTATCATTTGTTGCTTTTTGCCACTGTGCAAGTGATTCTTTCCATACGCTTAGAGCAGAATTGTATTCTTTCCACGCCTTTTCAAATTCTGGCTTACTTGAAGATTTTGTTTGTTTTACTGGTTTAGAAACTAATTCTTTTGTATGCTTCTTTTTTGGACTAGTTTTTTTCTTTATAGCCATAAAATAGATTAAAAATAGTAGATGTTAAAGTTTTCAATTATTCCAGAATGTGAAAATTCATAATTATCTATTTTTCTTTAAATTTTGATGCCTTGCTAAAATTTGGTGCGTATTTTTCCTCCTTATTCTTAAATAAATTATAATGATATTCACATAGATTTCTCGTTTCTTTAAATCCTATTTTTACTGATTGATTGGCTTTAATCTTACACTCTGATATGCTACATTTCAATACTCTCTATGAATTTTATCTGCTAATAAAATTATATGATTATCAACATTAAAAAAATAATTTTGATTTACTATTAAATGATAAACTAATTTCATTTGAATTAAACTAGATATCTACTTCATGTTATCTTTTTATTTGATTGTAAATAGATCAAAAAATGAAATGAATTATCAGATTTGTTAAAAAAATATATAGCATAATTAACACTATTCAAACAGGTTCATTAATTTGATTGAAAAAAAGATAAAATTCTTTCTTGTTGCATTATCTATCCTAGTTTCGGTTTCTTTTCTGTTATGGTCTAATCCAATAATATTTGGTGATTCAGACAATGATGGAATAGGAGATTCTCTAGATAACTGTCCTACAAATTCAAACATAGGCCAAAAAGACTTTGACGTTGACAAGATAGGAGATATATGTGATTCTGATGATGACAATGATGAGGTTTTAGACGCATTAGATTTTTTCGATGCTGATCCTGATGATTGGGCTGACTTTGACTTTGATGGAGTCGGAACAGTAAAAGATACAGATGATGACAATGATGGGGTTTTAGATATTCAAGATTCTGACCCAAATCTACCTTCAGAAGATATAGCATCAAAGCATCTTCAAGACATACAAGGTTGTATGGAAATGAGTGATGGAACATCACGTCTTCTCTGCTATTCACAGTTTTTTGGCAAAGTGACTTATAATGAAGATACAAATGCTCATGCACTAGAGCTAGCCATTGCATTATCTAAAATAGGTGTTCTAGATGACTGTCATTTTGTATCTCATGAAATAGGTCACACAGCGTTCAAAGAAAAACCAGATGTGATTACAAACCTTTTAGGAATGGATGGAACAATGTGTAGAGGAGGATATTTTCATGGAGTATTGGCATCTCATTTCCACAATATTAAAGAAAATGGAGAGCCTTTTCCCGCTGAATACAATACAATTTGCGATGATTTAATCGGTTCATCAAATTATCAGGACTGTATACATGGATTAGGACATGGACTAGTTCATTATTTTGATGAGGATTTAGATTCATCATTGAAGCTATGCCACAATATGTCATTTTATCAAAATAGATTATGTGTGAAGGGAGTAATGATGCAATACACGGATAATGTCTTGACAAGGGACAGTGTTTCTAAAAGTGTAATTTCAAATATTTGTGATGCATCAAAATTAGAATATTTGGATTATGTTGAATGTAGCATGTCTGTTGGAACGACATTAGCATTTTTTAGTAATCATGATTATGATGAAGGTTCCAAAATATGTAATATTATTGAAAACAAAAGTGGTAGAGAGAATTGTTTTGAGGGATTAAGATTAGAAATCAACGATTCAGAAAAATATGAGATAGAACCATTAACAGAAAACATCAGAGAAAAATTTCAACCACAATTCATAGAATCAGATTCTCAAATAATTGATATTAGAAGTCCAGCACAAATTTCTAATTTTGAGTTTATTTCTCAAATTGGAATAATTTCATTTTCCATTGATGCCCCCAACTATGTCATAATGTATATTCCACGCGAATTTATCCAATCAGAATTACTAGTTACAGTTAATGGTCAGATTCCCAGAGAATTAGACATTACAGATAATATTTCAGAGGAGGTAGTTATGATCAAATTTGTTACAAGCAATGAAGGAATAGTACTGATTATACCTCTTTAAAGAATAGAGAAGAATATTTGAGAAAAATTCAATTCAGACACAGATTTATGAATGATTTAGTCAATTTAGGATATGAGGAGACAATCCTATATATGAAAAAAGCAAAACAAGAAATATTAGTTAATATTTTGATTGTAAAATACTAAAAAATTATGTCAGAAGATGAAAAAGGAAAACGATTCCTTGAATTAATTGATCAACAAAATAATATTCAATGGAGTATTATTACAAAATTGACTTTGTTAGTTAACTCTAAATGGAATTCTTCTCAATTACAAAATGAGATAGAATTACTTATCAAAACACATTCTAAAATTACAAAAGAGCTAAACAGTCTAGATGAAAATAGCAGTATCTTATAATGCTGAATCTACCATTAACGCTATGAACAAAACTGCCAAATAAGGACTGGAAAACTTAAACAATGTCCACGATGCTTTTTCCATAGGTTTTGCAATTACCCACGCTGATAATATGATCATTAAAGCACCTGATGCTATTGCAGTCCACAAGTAAACTGAACCAACCATTGATTCTCCATTTTCAGTTGTTAAAAAGAATGGTGCAATTGAAAACAATACCATTACAAACGTTGAACCCGCAATTGCTCTTGCTGATGTTTTCTCGGATTGTACAGCTGTTAACATTGGAACATTAACTTTGTTGTAATCTTCTTTGAAATGTAGGGTTAAAGCCCAAATATGCATTGGAATCCAAATAAACACAAGTCCTGCCATTGCCAACCCCATTGTCCACAAATCTGTCATGGTAACAGCCACCCATCCTATCATTGGAGGAGATCCTCCGCATAAACCACCTAAAATTATGTTAGTTCTAGAATTTCGTTTTAATATGTATGAATAAACAAGAATGTTGTTTAGTAAACCAAATGCAATAAAGGCTGTTGCCCAAATACCTTGTTCTAAAGTAGTTGTAAATGAGATTCCAAATGCTAACACTAGAGAAATCCCAGCTAATGCAAGACCAAAGTTTCTAGCTTTTTCAGCAGGATGTATTCTTTTTGATGGAAGTGGTCTGTTTTTAGTTCTCTCCATTATTGCATCTATATCTCTATCATGATAATTGGTTAGAGTATTAGCTGCAGCAGATCCTGCAGCAACAGAGAATAGCATCAATATCCATGTTGCAGGAGAAATTTCAATATTGTAAATATTTGATGCAGTTAAAGTTGCTCCAAATGCAGTAAAAACTAGTAAATACCAAATTTTTGGTTTTGTTAACTCGTAATATACTGCAACACGAGATTCTGATTTCTGTTTTTGCAATGCTAGTCACTATCCTTTAATGACTTATATGGCATTGCTTTTGCGCGTGATTTCATTTCAATAAATGACTCTGATGACTGTATTCCTTCAATTCGTCCAATTTTTTCAGATACCATTTTGTGCATCTGATCCAACGATTTTGCATACATAGTTACTAAGATATCAAATCTTCCTGTAACTTCTGCAATTTCTCTTACCCCATCTATTTTGAATAGTTCTTCAATTATATGATCTCGTTGTTTTGTATCCATGTTTATTCCTGTTAATGCCTTTACATTGTAACCAAGCTCTGCATCATTTACAACAATTGTAAAGCGTTCAATTAATTTTCGTTTTACTAGACGTTTAATTCTTGAGTACACTACCGATGAATTAACATTAATTTTTTTTGATAATCTTGGAACTGAAATTGATGCATCATTAGATAATTCTGATAAAATTTGTAAATCTAACTCATCAACTTTTACCATTTAAAACATCCAAAACGATCTAGATTTCTGGATCTTATAAAGTTATTATTGTAAAAATTACAAAAAATAGTCTAAATTTTACCTTTTTTGTAAAGCATCTCTGCTAACAAAACAGCACCTTTTGCTGATCCCATTTTTTTATTATGTGAGAATAACACATACTTTAAACCATGATCAAACAATTTTTCTTTCTCAACTCTTCCAATTGTTGTCGTCATACCATCACCCACACTACGCTCCATTCTTGGTTGAGGTCGTGTTGGATCTTCATGAAATGCATAATACTTCTCAGGAGATGATGGAAGACCTGATATGGTACTCTCTTTATTGGCATCATCGTAGACTTGTTTTGCAATTTGTGGATCTATTTCTTTTTCCGTTTCTACAAAAACTGATTCTGTATGACCATCAATTACTGGGACTCTAGTACACGTACAACTTACTCTGATATTAGCATCTTCAATTTTTCCATTCTTTAATTTGCCAAGAATCTTTCTAGTTTCAATTCTTACTTTTTCTTCCTCTTTTGCAATATATGGTATTATATTGTCAGTAATGTTCATTGCAGAAACACCAGGAGCACGACCTGCACCAGATATTGCTTGCATTGAAGTCATCATTACCTTTTTTGCACCGTATTTTTCATAAAGTGGTTTTAAAGTAATTGCCAAACCTGTAGTAGTACAATTTGGGAGTGGTGCAACCCAACCCTTCCAATTTCTATTTTTCTTTTGTATTTCTAATAATTCTGATTGTTCATCATTGATTCCAGGAATTAGAATAGGTACGTCTTCTTCATAACGATAAGCAGAGCTGGTTGAAATTACCGGTATTTCTGCTGCAATTTTGGTCTCAATATCCCTTGCTGCATTTGATTCAACTGCAGAGAATACTAAATCTAATTGTGACAAATCCAATTCATCTGTATTTTTTACAGTCATCTCTTTAATGTACTCTGGAATTTGACCGTCTACTTCCCAAGATATTATTCCACTATTAGGATCTTTAATGGCATCAAGATATTTTTTCCCAGCAGAGCGCTCAGATGCTGCAATCTGTGTAACTTCAAACCAAGGATGATTATTTAGTGATTGTACAAATTCTTGTCCTACAGAACCTGTAACCCCTACAATTGCCACTCGTTTCTTGTCCACAATCTAAAAAATCTTTTATTCAATTAATATTCGTTTTCTGAATTTGACCAAAACATACTATATCAGCACAGATTATTTCAAATTATGAGGATAAATCCAAACATATCTGTACATAAGCGAATTTCTCATGGAGGACCTTTTTCAATAACACGTCCAAGTTCTGATATTTTGGATTTTAGCTCAAACATCAATCCTATGGGTACTTCTTCACTGGTGCGTAAAACCGTAAAAAATCAGTTAGATACAATCCAAATTTATCCTGATTCAGAATCTACTCAACTTAGAAAAAATCTTCAACACTATACCAAAATACCCTATTCTCAAATTGTGATGGGAAACGGTGCTACAGAAATAATTTATAATTTCTGTCAGACCTTTTTATCAAATAAAACATCTGTTTTGATTCCAATTCCAACTTTTGGTGAATATGAATCTGCAGCAAAACTTAGTGGTGCCAAAGTCTCATTTTTTAAAACAATGAATTTAGAAAAAGATATTGATGATTTTATTTTCAAGATTCCAAATAATGGTTGTATCTTTATTTGTAATCCAAATAATCCAACAGGTAATCTGATTTCCAAAAAAACTTTACAAAAGATAATCATAATAGCAAATAAAAAGAAAACTCTGGTGTTCATTGATGAATGCTTTATCGAGCTAGTACCAGATCATGACGAATCAATCATTAAATTCATAAAAATATATAACAATTTATTCATTTTACGTTCTTTAACAAAATCATTTGCTCTAGCTGGTTTACGAATTGGTTATGGTATAGGTTCAAAACAAATGATTTCTGTTTTAAACAAAATCAAAATTCCTTGGAATGTTTCAGGATTAGCACAACAAGCGGCATCTGCTGCTATTTTGCATTCGTTTTATTTAACCAAACTAAAAAAAATGATTAAAAGAGAATCTTATTATCTAATTAATTCTATTTCTAAACTAAAAAATTTTCAATGTAATGCTACTTCGACAAATTTT
>JAICOU010000036.1 GCA_025930495.1 Nitrososphaeraceae archaeon | reverse complement strand
TGGATTTCTTTTTTGTTGCCTTCTTTGCAGTCTTGGATTTCTTTTTTGTTGCCTTCTTTGCAGTCTTGGATTTCTTTTTTGTTGCCTTCTTTGCAGTCTTGGATTTCTTTTTTGTTGCCTTCTTTGCAGTCTTGGATTTTATAGACTTGCGTTTTTTAGATGATTTTCGTTTTTTGGCAAGTAATATTTGAAGATTAGAATGTACTTTTTCAAGTGCTTTTGCAGCAGATTCTTCTGCCCTAGTTTTTTGCTCTAGATCTTTAACAAATTTTTCAGCTGCTTTATGACTTGCACTCATTGTTTCACGTAAGGATGGCTTTGACTTGGATTGTTTTTGAATTTTTGTACTAATTTTTGATTTAATTTCATTGTATTTAGCAACAACTTCAGCAATCTTTTTTGCAGTTTTTTCCCTATTTTTTATCTCAAATTCTAATTCCTGAATGCGATCATGTATGGTGTTTAATTGTGATTGAGCATATTGTTTTTCTTCAATATTTGTAGCAAACTCTAGTTTTTGTTCTGCATCATTGAGTGCTTCTTTTTCACGGTTTAAACGCTCATGAGCTGCCACAATTAACCTTTCAATACTTTCCAATTGAGATGTCTTTTGATTGAGAATTCCAGATACATCGGTTGCATCCTCTTTTTCAGATTCAATTTTTCGATCTATGGAATGCAGCCCAGACGAAGATCTTCTTTCAATGGATCGGATTTGTTGTAATTGTCTTTCAGATTTTTTCCTAAGAGTAGTCGCTTGTTGCTTCTTTTGTCTTAGTTTAATTACTAATTTTTCTAGAGACACCAATAATTGAATAATGAGAAATGGGTCGGTTAAGTTATGAATATAATCATGATTTGACTTACCAGTTAACAAAATTAACATACATTGATCGCAAAAAACGATTTTTTGAAAAAATATTAGTAAAGGCAATCATTAAAAAAAGAATGGAATTTCATCCAAAAGATTTACCAGTAGCAAAAACATATGATCTTAAAGATATCAAAGATGCATCAGATGCAGTTGAAGATATGGTGAAATTAGGATTCAATAATCGAAAAGAAGGTTTTAGAGTTTTGATGCCAAAAGAATCAAAACTTGCAAAAAGAATAGGATACACAGTGACAACAGGAGTTACTTATGGGCTTAGACAAAAAAAAGAGATTAGAGATATAAAATATTGGACATATCATTATGATGAAAATCATTACGCCATAGTTTTGATTAGCAGTAAAGGCTTAACAGAATCAGGGTTTTGATTTCTCAAATATTTTGTATAGTTTTGTTTTTTTAGACATTACACCAGCCAACATTAAACCAAGAATGGTTCCTCCAATAACATCCATTGGAAAATGCTGAAGGACATATACTCTACTTATAGATACCAATAAAGGATAGATAAGCAACAAATATGATCCTTTAGGAAATCTTTCAGATAAGGCATATCCTAGGATTATTCCAAAAATGATAGCCCGAGCTGCATGCCCAGAGGGATAAGATGCGTCATAGCCTCCCTCACAAAATAATGCAAATGTGTCACGGCTGATTTTTACTGGAAATGGTGCACCTTCATAATCAAAGATAGGCCTATCTCTATCTATTCCGCATTTTATGTATCCAGTAAGCAGTGTTGATAAAACAATTAAAATCATCAAGGTGATTCCAACTCTTCTAGTTTTTTTTATTAAAAGCATCAACACACCAAAACCTAGCATGTAAAAGGAATCACCACTTTCGGTAATGATCTGCATGATAGTATCCAGAGTTGGATTTCCCACGTTATCAGCAACAAAGGAAATTATTAATTGATCAAAACTTTCTGTTATTTGAAAATATACTAACATAGACACAATGACAAATGAAATTACAAGTAAAACAAATGAACGTGATCTAATATCAAAAATCCAATTTTGCAATTAAGTAAACCTCAAGTATGTTATTTTTAATTTTTCTCAAGTAGATAAGTATTGAAAATAATTTACTGGATAAATATCAAATCATGACAAAAATGATCGGCTCAAAGAATTTAACCAAGAGAATAATAGAAAAACCGTGAAGGTACTCACACTAGATGATTTTGACCTTAAAGGCAAGACAGTTTTTTTGAGAGTTGACATGAATTGTCCTATAGATCCTGAAACAATGGAGATTTCAGGAACTAAACGTATTGAAGAGGCAACAGAGACCATAAAATCGCTAAAAGAGGCAAAAATGGTTGTTGCTTCTCATCAAGGAAGAGTAGGAAATAAAGATTATACTGGAATGGATAAACATGCAAAGGTTCTTGAAAAATTAATGGGGAAAAAAATCAAATATGTAGAAGATGTCATTGGTATTGCTGCGCAAAATGAAATAAAGAATTTGAAAAATGGTGAGATATTGCTTTTAGACAATCTACGGTTATGCGCTGAAGAAAATTATGAATTTACACCACAAGAAGCCGCAAACACGATCATGGTAAGCAGGTTATCAAAATTATTTGATCTTTGTGTGTTGGATTCATTTCCTAGCGCACATAGATCACATCCATCAATAGTTGGGTTTCCATATGTTTTGCCTGCATGTGCAGGAAGAATCGTTGAAAGAGAAGTCAGAAATCTAGATGAAATCATGACTGTGGCCAAGGCACCGCATGTAATTGTGCTTGGGGGTTCCAAGGTGTCAGACAGATTAGAGGCAATCAAATTATTGATTCAAAACGGGCGTGCAGATCATGTGTTACTTACAGGGTTAATTGGAAATGTATTCATGCGTGCACAAGGAAGAATAAGATACCCACTAGGAATAAAAAGAGAAGATGAGATAGTAGCAAAAGCACATTCTCTAATTGGAGAATATCCAGATGTGTTTTCCACTCCAGTAGACGTTGCAATTGACAAAGATGGAGAGAGGATGGAGATGGATGTAAGAGATCTTGAGATAGGAGATAAAATTTATGATCTAGGACCTAAAACAGTAGAACATTATTCAAAATTAATTGCGGGTGCAGGAACTGTTTTCATAAGCGGACCGGCAGGATTTTTTGAAAAAGAAAATTTTAGCTATGGAACAAAAGAATTACTCACTGCAGTTGCAAATTCTATGGCAACCACAATAGTAAGTGGAGGTCATTTAACATCTGCATTAAAAAAATACGGATTGGCAGAACAAATAGATCATATCAGTACAGCGGGAGGAGCACTTGTTCTGTATCTTACAGGTGAAAAGCTTCCAATGATAAAAGCACTAGAAGATGCAGCTATCAGACACAGATCTAAATAGACGATTTACAAAAAGGATTAGGACAAATTTGTTTTTCAGATATACCAAGATATACATCTAAATTACAAGCGTTACAGTGGTGTTTTTTCATAGGATCAAATAGCTTGAGCCAGATGGTGGTAAAATTTTGTGCAATATTTCTTACAAGACCAGAATCACAAATTTCATGAAAATATGATTCTACATCATCTACAATCCAAGAAGGATCTAAATCTCCGTTTTGTTTTATTTTCGCAAAAACTTCATCATTTGTGAATTTGTCATTAGCATCATTGTGATTTTCAAAAATTATTTTTCTAATTTGAAGTTGAATTGGAGTTGTGGGGGTAAAATTTCCCATGTCAGTATAAGTTGGCTGCCTCTTCTTTTAACTTATCTACATCTTGAGAATCTGTCATATGTTTTCCAAGATATGAATAAAGGGCGGATTTTAATACTTTGAGAGAAAGTAGTGCACATTTTATTCTAACAGCCTGCAAATGTTCCAATCCCAATTCACTTAATACGTCGTGTTTAGTGATATTTCTTACCTCTTCAATTCCTTTACCTTTTGTAATTTCAGTTAATACTGAAGAGCACGCCATACAAATAGCACATCCCTTACCATGAAATTTAATATCAGATACTTTGTCATCTACAATTTTCATATCAATATCA
The DNA here is from genome assembly GCA_025930495.1 of Nitrososphaeraceae archaeon. Lineage (GTDB taxonomy): Archaea > Thermoproteota > Nitrososphaeria > Nitrososphaerales > Nitrosopumilaceae > Nitrosarchaeum. Next base: position 7,673 of record JAICOU010000036.1, on the reverse strand, counting down.
ATACTATCGCCACATAGTGGATTTGAGTCATGAAAAGTAACATCAGGATTTTCTATTTTACCATAATTGACAGGGTTTCTTGAATAGTCAATTATCATTTCATGATAAATGTCTGCATTGCTGCTCATAGCTTGAATATCCTCGCGACTTTATTTAATGAGTTAATCAATGAATCTATTTCCTCTTTAGTATTGTAAATGTAAAAACTTGCCCTAGAGGTGGCTGCAACATTTAGTCTTTCCATCAATACTTGAGCACAGTGATGTCCAGATCTTACTGCAATTCCCTCCTCATCGATTATTTGTGCGACATCATGAGGATGAACATCTGCAAAATTAAATGAGATTACGCCGCCTCTTTTTGAGATGTCTTTGGTGCCATAGATTGTGAGTCCATTTATCTGAGATAATTTTTCAATAGCATAATTTGTCAATTCGATTTCGTGTTCTCGTACATTATCCATTCCAAGATTTGTGAGATAGTCTATTGCTGCTCCAAATCCAATAACATCAGCAATATTTGGAGTGCCAGCTTCAAATTTGTAGGGTAAATCATTCCATGTTGTTTCGTATTTGTGAACCTCTCTAATCATATCTCCGCCACCATGAAATGGGTTCATGGTTTGCAGGACTGATTTTCTTACCCATAAAACACCAATTCCAGTAGGCCCCAACATTTTATGCCCAGAAAATGCAAAAAAATCACAATCTAGTTTTTCAATGTTAACAGGCATGTGAGGAACAGCCTGGGCTCCATCGATCAAAGTCAATACACCGTATTCTTTACATTTTGAAACTATTTTTTCTGCATCAGTAATAGTGCCAAGAACATTAGACATTAGACTAAATGTTACAAGTTTGACTTTACCTGTTGCAAGATATTTATCAAGATCATCTAAAATTAATTCGCCATTATCATCCATTCTAATGTATTCAAGTTTGGCACCTTTTTCTTGAGTTAAGAGTTGCCAAGGAACAATATTACTATGATGTTCGTATTCGGTGGTAACTATAATGTCGTCTTTTTGGATATGTGTTCTACCCCATGCATATGCAACTAGATTTATTGCCTCAGTTGTTCCTCTAACAAAAATAATTTCTTCTCTATTTTTTACATGTATAAAATTTGCAATCTTATCTCTTGTTGCCTCATAAAGTTCAGTTGCTTCTTCTGCCAATGCATAGACTGCCCTGTGAATGTTTGCATTATGATTTTTATAATAATCAGTGATTGCATCGATTACTTGATTTGGTTTCTGTGTTGTAGAAGCATTATCTAAATAAACAAGTGTCTTGTTATCTCTAACAGTTCTTTGTAAAATAGGAAAATCTTTTCGTAACTTTTCAAAAGATATTTGGGTACTTTGCATTTCTAAATCTCCACGTAGATCTCATTTTGATCTATTTTAACATTGTATGTTTTTAGTGATATTTCTGCAGGAAGATTTTGTGGCTTTCCACTTTGTAAATTAAAAACAGAAAGATGTAATGGGCATCTTACACCTTCCTCGCTGAGAAATCCTGTTGAAAGATCAGCGTCGGCATGAGTACATATTAAATCAGTTGCGTAAATTTTTCCTTTTTGATTTACCAAAAGAATTTTTTTGTCATCATGAGAAAAACCAAATAGTTGACCAGTCTTTACTTGATCTAATTTACAAGCTTTAATCCATTGAGCCAAGTTTTATCACCTATATTTGTAGTGTTGTTCAATTTCGGAATCTTCATTGTAACGTGTTTCTTCAATTTCAACGAATTTTGTCAATTCTTCATCAGTGTTAATTGTTAATTCGCGGGAATCCCATTTAGATTCAATCAAGTAAGCAATCCATGCTCTGACTTGATATGACATTTTTCTTGATAAGGGTTCTAAAAATCCTTCAATAATTGTTCTTTCAGCCTCTTCTTTACTTAGACATCTTGTTCTAAGATAGAAAATTTGCTCTTCATCAATTTGTGCAACAGATGCAGAATGTGTTGCTTTGACATCATTGGTGAAAATTTCCAATCCGGGAATCGCATCTGATTTTGCATCTTTATCAAGCAAGATGGAACGACCTGACAGAAATGAGTTTGATTTTGTGGCATTTTCTTTTATTCTAATCATTCCTTTGAAAAGGGATTTAGATTTATTTCTTAAAATTGATTTTTCAACAACTCGGCCATCAGTAGATGGGCTTTCATGATTCACATTTGTTTGAATATCAAAAGATTGTTCATTATTTCCAAATATTACTTCAGAATCATTAGCAGCGGCACCTGTTCCATTAAGAAAATATTCTATTTTGTATCGAGACAACATAGAACCAAACAAGCCAGAATACCAATTAACTTTAGAGTCTTGCCCCAAGTCAGTTCTCCTAGTAGAGAAATTAACAGTAGTTTGATCCATCATTTGTAATGTTGTAATATCAAGTTGTGCATTTTGAGCAATGTTTGTGTTTAGCAATTCAAGATATGCTTGCTGTTTTGTTGCTTTAGAAGAATACAATTCTTGAACAATAGTTGCTTTGCTACTTTCATCTGCAAAGATAATATTTCTAGCAATAGTAGAAATTCCATCATCAGATAAGCATGACAAAATATGGATTGGTTTTTCCAATATCAGATTACGTGGTATGTGAATGAAAATTCCAGAATTAAATGCAGCATTATTTAGCGCAGTAAACTTGTCTTCTTTTGAGTTTGAGGCCTCTAAGGCTTTTTTTACTAGTTCCGGGTTATTCTTTATTGCATCATTAATAGAAGTGATTACTAGCCCTTTTGATTTTAGCTCATCAGAGATATTGATTTTGTGAGTATTACTTCCTATTTGAATAATGCATGTTTCTTTTTCTAATTCATGTAATCTTTTTTGAAGGAAATTAGGGATTACATTAGTAGTAGATGTTGAAAAAGAAACTTGTTGCGGATCCATTCTTTTTGCATCAGTGTATTTATTGTAAAGTGGGGATGTCTCAATTGGCAAAGTGTCATAGATAGATAATGAACTCTGTCGATATTGCTTTAACCAGTCAGGTTCATTTCGGGATGAAGAAATTTCTTCAACATGACGAGAATTAAGTTTTGAAAGAGTTTCTTGAGACATGATATTACCTAAATTGAAATTTAGTGGTTTAACCCACTGAGTCATCCATCTCTAGCTTGATGAGTCTGTTTAATTCTACAGCATATTCCATAGGTAATTCCTTTGTGAATGGCTCCATGAATCCATTAACAATTAGAGATAATGCTTCTTCTTCAGTAAAACCTCTAGTCATAAGATAGAAAATTTGTTCATCTCCAATTTTTCCTACAGTTGCTTCATGCGTAATTGTGGCATCTTCTTGATTAATTTCCATGTAAGGATAAGTATCAGTTTTTGATGTATCGTCTAACAATAATGCATCACATCGTACTGTAGCTTTTACATTAGTGGCACCTTTTGCAACATGCAACATTCCTCTGTAAGTGGATCGTCCGTCTAATCTACTGACAGATTTTGATGTAGTTTTTGATGTAGTGTTTGGCGCTAGATGAACCATTTTAGCACCTGTATCTTGATGTTGCCCTTTTCCGGCAAAAGCAATAGACAAAGTTTCACCATATGCTCTCTCACCCATCAAATAGATTCCAGGATATTTCATTGTGAGTTTACTACCAATGTTACCATCAATCCATTCTACTGTTGCACCCTCATATGCATAAGCACGTTTTGTAACTAGATTATACACATCACTACTCCAATTTTGGATTGTGGTGTACCGTAATTTTGCATCTTTGTGTGCTACTAGTTCAACAACGGCTGAATGTAATGATTCAGATGAATATACCGGAGCAGTACATCCTTCAATGTAATGAACTTCAGAACCCTCATCAGCTATGATTAATGTTCTTTCAAATTGTCCAATATTTTCAGCATTAATTCTAAAGTACGCTTGTAATGGCATGTCAACTTTGACTCCTGGTGGAATGTAAATAAACGAACCACCACTCCAAACTGCACTGTTTAATGCTGCAAATTTATTATCTTCTGGAGGAATTATTTTACCAAAATATTTTTTGAAAATTTCAGGGTGTTCTTTTAGTGCAGAGTCAGTATCCAAAAATAACACACCTTGTTTTGCCAAGTCTTCTCTTAGACTATGATAGACAACTTCAGATTCATATTGTGCACCAACACCAGCTAAGAATTTCTTTTCAGCTTCTGGAATACCTAATTTATCAAAAGTAGCTTTGACTTCTGCTGGAACATCATCCCAATTCTTTTCAGTTTTTTCAGTTGCCTTTGCATAATAGTAAATATTTTGGAAATCAATATGACTCAGATCACCGCCCCAAGTTGGCATTGGTTTTTTCATAAAAATTTCATAAGAGCGTAATCTAAAATCAAGCATCCATTGTGGCTCGTCTTTCATTTTACTAATAGCAATAACAGTATCTTTTGAGAGACCTTTTTTGCTTAGATGTACATACAAATCAGTTGAATCTTTAAAATCATATTTTGAATAATCCATGTTTAGATTTTCAGTAGACATGAAGACTATAACATCGTTATATTATAAATACATGAGGAAAAATAGGCAGAGCTAAATAGCTTAAGCTAAATTCTAGAGTTTAGCTAGATTCGGAACATTTGACACAAGATAAGGTTAAGATTATTTTATTGAATTTTATATGAAGATTTTATCTGTCCAAAGTTGCATAAATTACCACATCACAGAATAATCTAATAGATTTAAGAAATTAAAATTAAGATTGTTTTGCAGATGCAATTGCTTCTGGTGTTGCGTTTACTGGATCAACTGTAATTGTTACAGTATCAACACTTTCTCTGCCATTATCATCAAATACTTTTAGTTCAAAGACCAGTACTTTGATTTCACCGTTAGCTACAGTTGGAGAGGTAAATGATGGAGTTACTGAAGATACAGATGATAACACTACTGGTTCGCCAGAAATTTGTGTCCACATGTAGGAGAGGTCCTGGCCTTCAGGATCATTGCTCATACTACCATCCAATGAAACTTTTACATGTTCATTTACAATTTGATCAATACCAGCATCTGCCACAATAGGAAGATTCAACAAGTTTACAACATTAATCTTCATAGCATCAGAAGATGATAATTTACCGTCGGTGGCACTACAGGTCATAGTAATCACTTCATCTTCAATGACAATAGGAATTTGCACAGTTGTACTTGCAGATGAACTATCACCAATTACAACTTCACTGCTAGATGAAGACCATGAGAAATTAATCATGTCTCCATCAGAATCACTTGCAGCACATAACAAATTCAAGATAGTATTTTCATCAGTAGTTTGATCAACACCTGCATCTACAATAGGTGCACTATTTGCTGGAACTACCAAGAGAATTAATTGATCAGAGCCATGTTGATTTTCATCATCCGTCACAGTTAGTTGGAATACCATTCGTTTAATTTCGCCAGAAACTACAGATGGTGCTTTAAATGAAAATGATGGTTTAGTAGTATCAAATGAGATAGTTTCACCTGCAATCTGTTTCCAAGAATATGTTATTGGGCCATTCTCAGGATCAGTACCTAAACCAGTGACAGACACATCAGATCCTCCAATCACCTTTCTATCTGGACCGGCAGATGCTCTTGGTGGTAAGTTAACAGTGTTAATTGTTACAGCAACATCATCTTTGTCAGAGTTGCCTTGGGAATCAGTAACAGTTAGTTCAAAAACTAATGTTTCAGAGCTAGTGCTAATAACAGGAGTAAAGAAATAAACAGAGAATGTAGCTTGTTCATAGAGATCAATAGGCATTCCAGATTTTTGTGTCCAAGAATATCGTAACTTGTCATTATCAGGATCAGTACCAGTTCCAATTAATTTGACTAGAGCATTTTCAGATACACTTTGATCTGGACCTGCATCAGCAATAGGAGAACCATTTGAAGGAATGACTTTAACTAATGCTAGAGCATTTGCCCAACCATTTCCAGGAGAATATCCAGTTACTTGGAATGACAAAATCATTTCAGTTTCATCAGGAAGTTGAGGAGCTGTAAATTGTACAGATGGACCAGTGTATGAGTTCAATTGTACTTCGGTGCCAATTAGTTGAACCCAAGAGTAGCTGATTGGCAGTCCGTTTGCAGTTTGTCCAGTTGCACTAAGTGTAACTGTTTGTCCTTCTTCTACAATTTGCATTGGACCAGTTTCAATTGAAATTAATCTATTTGAAAGAAGACCAGTAATAGGATAAACATTAGCAGTATCACTTGCAGAACCACCAAATCCATCATCAACAGTTAGTTGAAAAGTTAGTGGGGTGGTTTGAGAAAAATCAATATGCGTTGGAAGAATTGTAAGATATTTTCCATGTGTGGCAGACAAGTCTAGTGGTTGACCTCCTACTTGTGTCCAACTATAAGTCAATGAATCACCATCAGAGTCTAAAGCGCTACTAACCAAAGTAACCACATTAACAGTTTTAAAAACCACTTGATCTTTTCCTGCACTAACCATTGGAATGTGATTAACAGGGTTTACAACAACTTCAACTGTATCAGAACTATTTGCACCTGATGGGTCAGTTACAGTAAGAGTAAATGTCAGAACTTTAATTTGACCATTTACTACATCGGGAGCCATAAATTGTGGTGAGGCTACATTATATGATGATAAAGTTACAGGCTCACCATCTATTTGCACCCATTCAAATACCAGAATATCATCATCATCATCAATTCCTACACCAACTAGTGTAACAAGTCTATTTTCAATTACTTCTATAGAATTGTCCTCAGCAAACGAGTAAGAGGTAGTACCGACTAAAAATAGACTAAAAACTAGGGAAAATAAGATAATGTATGAATTCACTGATTAAATATAAAATATTTGAGATATATTAACTATACAGATAACTTGTATTGGATAGATCGAGAAAAGAGCAATCGATCATATGAAATGAAAAGAAGTCATCCAAATACAAAATTATGCCATATATTGCAAGCCAGCAGCACAAAAACAAAAATTAGAGACCTAAAAACAAGCCAGAAATAGTTCAGAAAGACTATGCAGCTGAAAAGATGCTCTTGATAGTATCAAAGGCACCAAGTACAGTATGAACTTGAGCAATGGTGTTTTTTATGTTGAATTTTTTTAATTCATCAGATGTAAAGGGACCAATGGCAACAATAGACAATTTTTCTAAATTACTTAGCAATGAATTTTCATCATAATCTTTAGACATTATTTCAAAAAATGCCCTAACAGAAGAGGCGCTTGTAAATACAATTCCATCGACTTTATTTTGTGAAAACAATTCCCTAAATTCATTCCACTGAGAAGTATCTCTAAAGGCACAGACATCATAGAGATGAATTTCTTTTACGTCAATACCTATTTTCTCTAATAGTTCTTTCAAAAATGTGGTAGATGCTCCACTTCTAGGTACAATTACTTTTTTTCCTACTGCATGTAATTTTGTAAATAACTCTCCAACACCAACTGAAGAATAGATATTGGGCATGCATGCAACTTTAATTCCTTCGTTTTCTAGTGCGATTTTTGTTTTTGGACCTACTGCCACGACAATAGTGTTTGCCACTGCAAGTTGTAATTTTTCAAATTTAGAAATTTTTTTTGCAGTATCAAAAAGAAGAGTCACAGCCTTTGAGCTCATAAATACAGAATAATCTGGATCATACT
>JAICOU010000108.1 GCA_025930495.1 Nitrososphaeraceae archaeon | reverse complement strand
TTGACTGATTTTTCTGCTCTTAGATCATAACCAGAAACAAATGCATGACATGTATCAAGACAGACACCAAATTTTTTTGCAGGCTTTAACTGACTAAAAATTTCTGCCAACTGCTCAAAGTTTGCGCCAACAGAATTTTTTTGTCCAGCCGTATTTTCTAGTAAAATCATTACATCATTTTTTGTTTGTCCTGCTTTGTTTAATCCTTTAACTAGTTGTTTGATTCCTGCTTCCTCACCTGTCCCTAAATGGCTGCCAAGATGTGTGACCAAATATGGAATACCCAACTTTGCACATCTCTCCACCTCATCAATCAGCGTATTGACTGATTTTTCAAATCCATCTTCTTTTGGAGTGGATAAATTTGGCAAATATGGCATATGGGCACATGTTGCAAATCTATCTATCTTACTTGTTTTTAATTTCTCTTTGAAATTTGTAATATCCTTCTCTGAAAGATCTTTTGCATGCCATCCTCTTGGGTTTCTAGTAAATATCTGAAAAGCAGAACACTCTCTTTCTACGGCATTATCTACTGCTTTATCAATTGAACCTGAGATCGAAACATGGCAACCGATCTGCATGTCACAACTTTACCTAAACATAATTTAAATCAGCATCTGACTGAATAATTAAAACCAGATTTTTATGTAATTGTCATTATTCACTATTCATGCTTGCACTTGGACAGGATGAAATTGCAAAATACCCCTTTTTGGCAGATGCGGGTCAATATCTAAAAGATAAGGGGTTCACACTGGAGCAATTTGGAACTGATCCAGATTTGAAATTATTGGTAGAAAAGGCATTTAATCGAATTGAAGTGGCAGCTGATGGAAAAATCTACCACTCTGATTTGATAGGAGATCAAGCATCAAATCAAGCTGCACTTCCAAGAGAGGTATTTTCTTTTCTCTTAGCAATTGTATTGCTCAAATTAAGTGGCATGAACACATTAATCAAAAGATTTGCGCTTGCCGAAGCCAGACGTGCAGAAAAATATCTGGAAAAAGACTTGGCAAATATCTCTGATGAATCAAAAAAACAACTAGCAATTAAAGTCATTGATGATTTGTTTTCAGTTCAGATAAAAAAACAAGATGACTATTTTGTAATACCCGTATCTGATTATCTCAGGCATTCAATAAATTTTCATGAAAGAGAATGGAAATTAATAAACAGACATGTAGAAAATGGCCTAGTTTTTCTTACTCCACACGAAACAGTCAGATTGATTCGAAAAGAATTGGGAACATATATCAGCTCTAAAATCATTAATGCAAAAACACCGCCAATGATCTCAGGTTTTGAAGAATCTGTAAACAAATTAATTTCCATGTCTAAAAAGTTTACAACTTTTACTGTAACTACTGGAGAATATCCCCCATGCATAAAGCACGCCATTGAAATTCTTGAAAAAGGAGAAAATCTACCACACTCTGGAAGATTTATGCTTGCAACATTTCTGTTATCAAAAGGTCAATCAGTAGAAGAAATTGCACCGTTATTCAAAAATGCCCCCGATTATAATGAACGAATTACTCTTTACCAACTAAATCACTTGGCAGGAACTTCAGGAAGTGGCACACAATACTCATGTCCTTCATGCGAAAAACTCAAGACACAAAATTTGTGTTTTGCAATACCAGAATGTGATAATATCATAAACCCACTTCAATTTGGAAAAAAGAGAATCTAATGCAAGAAAATGATGTAAAGTTTCTAGAGGATTCCTTTAAGAAATATTATTTTGAGCATTTTGATCTTATTCGTGTACCAAACAGAACTTCTGAGCGAGAATTTGGATTTCAAAAATTCAATTCTGGCATGACAAGACATATCTCAATTAAAGATGACAAAGAATTACATCTTTTACTAATGCAAAACATCCCATCTGATGTTTATTGCTCTAATGCATGTTATTCTTTTCCAAATTTACCTATGAATGAAAAAGATTGGAAAGAAGCTGATCTAATTTTTGATATTGATGCCAAAGATCTAAATCTAGAATGTAGAAAAAATCACACAATTTCCAAATGTAATGAATGCAATGAAATATCTATTAACAGTAATAACTGTAGTAAATGTAATTCTATAAAATTAGAAAAAAGATCACTTACATGTAAAAATTGTATTGATGCATCTAAAAATGAAGTATCAAAATTATCAAAAATTTTAACTGAAGATTTGGATGTACAACAAAATAACATTCATGTTTATTTTTCTGGCAATGAAGGATTTCATGTGTATGTATATGATTCACAATTTCAACAACTAGGCTCACGAGAAAGATCAGAGTTAACAGATTACAT
>JAICOU010000076.1 GCA_025930495.1 Nitrososphaeraceae archaeon | reverse complement strand
GAAAAAACACTGGCATTATTGAAACAGGATATTCTTACGTATTGGGCAGATTTGGAAAAGGGAGATTTTGAAAATAAGGATTTCTTAAAAGAGCTTAATGCGTGTATTGGATATTACAATGAGTATAAGCGTGGACAAACAATAAAAGCAACAGAAAAATGAAGACAGAAATATGTTTTGATTGTTACAGGATAATGGAAAAAAGAGAAGAGAATGGAGAGGACAATTACAGAGTATTTTGGATTTGTGAATCATGTGGTAAGAGAAAATATGAGGAACATGATCAACTAAAGATAAACTAACTCGTGATTACATTATTGATTTCTTAATATACTTGATTCAACATATAGTAAGTATGAAATATTGTCATGATTGTTTAACTCCAATTAATCGTAATTCGCCAGAGGAATACTGTAGTTTCTGTAAGAGAGATAGAGATAACAAAAAAATCATCAATCCGACTACATAATTTCTTTCTAAAAATATCATAAAGTTATAAATTATTTCAAAAATTATTTTATAGATCATTATGAAATAGTATTTCAAGTATTTTTACAATATAAAAGAAACATCTTGAAAATATAGTTTAACAATATATCTAACTAACAACAATAACAATATATGAAAAATAGAAGTTCAGATAATGATGCAAATAAAGAATTCCATCATAGACCAACCATACGTGCAAGTAAAACAAATTCAGGAAATTTACCAACTGTGGAACTGTATGATAATGATGCATTAAATGAACAAAAAGTACAAAGAAATGTGAAATCATTCGAGCCATCAAAGCATATGAGCTTGATGTTTCCTTGGGATTTGTATGCCAAGATTGTAGAATATTCAAACAAAAGTGGAATGGCAGTTACAGACATAACAATTACAGCATTAAAGCAATATTTACTTGAAAAAACAACTCAAAATCAGGAAATGGAAAAATTAAAAGAAATAGTAGAGTTAGAAAAAGACCGCTCTTGAGGGGAACATGAATTTAACAATTTAGAGAAAACAATAAGAAATATAGTTCAAGAAGATTCTAAAATATAGATTTTAATTTTTTAAATTTATACAAAAAGCAGAAATAATAATCAAATTATGATCACTGCTTTAATCATCATTTCTGAGATTATGGGTTCCAATGACAATCACAATTACAACCTTTTGTACATTTCATTCTTTTACAGTCAGAACAAATTTTTTGGCTCCAAGATATAGCCATATTCATAATTATAGTAATACATTCAACCTAATTAAACATAATATAGAATTTCAGAGACGCTTTATACCATAATACAATTTTGTATATCAAACAAGTCAACTATGAATAAAAGTTAAAGATTTTAGACAATTTTTTACATTTAGATTTTTTATAGAATAATCAAAACAAATCTCAGGGATTAATTTGATGCAACAACATAGCCATTAACATCAAGTAGATTTCCACAAGATTGACATTCCCAATTAATGATAGGATTTATGGGATCAGTACTTACAATCTTTGATGCATTACATACTTTACAGCGTATTGACATTATATCATTCCAATTAAAGTACCGTTTCTTTTTTCCATACATTACATGCAGGACAGCGATTTGTTATTTTATCACCTATTTTTTTTAAGAATACATTACCACAGTTTTCACAAGATCTCAAATCATTTAATGCAATCATAATTTTACTTTCCATGTCTATGTTTTATCTTAAGAGCTATATATACTGGCACATAATTCTCTATAGAATTTAATAAAATATATAATTATAAAAAAAGTATATAGAAAATTCATGACTTTATATGTCCATACAAGCCTGAGATAGCATGATTAAAAAAATAATGCCAAAACTAAAGTTTGGATCATACAAGGCCAGAATACCTGATGCCAATACATCAAATCTATCTGAAAAAATGAATTCAGATCAGGAAGAAAGCAAATGAAGTATAGTTGCAAAATTTGTGACTTTCATTGGGAGGGAACGGTAGATACTTTTGATAATGTTCGCATTCATGAAAAAACCCATGAAAAAAAGGTTGGGATAACTTGACGATTATAAGTCAACTTCACATAGACATACAATCATTACATACATAATTTACAGGCATTTCTGATAATATAAAAAACAAGTGACTGAAAAATATTTTTGACTTATTTAATAGAATATAGTTGTCTGCATGATGCCAAAGTAAGAATGGCCGGATTCAAAGGCAGGTATGAATGTACACGATATCATAAATTCATCATTGATAATATAGAAAAAACATCAAAATAAGATCATTATGAGATTTTGTAAAATCAATCATATATTAATGTCGAAGATGAGATTACATGGCAATTAATGCAACTACCAATGAGGATATATCCAACATACTGTATCTAGCATTATGATACAGACTAAATCAGAGAGACAAAAAAATAAAAATAACAAGACAAAGCCTGCAAATCTATTAAAAAAAGAATATTTGGAATCTTATGAGGAATTAAAAAAAGCCATTAAAGAAAATCAGAAAACATAGAGAAAGACATCATTTTCATTAAACAATTTTTGAAACACCTACAAACATAGATGTTCCAATTTTACAACACTATATACTAGTTGAGGCTTTAATAGTGTATGAATATAAAACAGCCATTTTTATCTGAAAATTTAAAAATTATATCAGACACCGATATTGAGAAAAATAAAATGGACTCAATAATAGAATACTGTGAGAGAAAGATCAAACAAATAACTAGAAGAATTTTAGAAAAGGAAGTAAAATTAGAATCATTGGAATCTCACTCAGATTACGAATACAACGATTTACTTAGAGAATACAATGAGGCAGAAAAAGAACACAAGATGGACTTGAAACTTTTTGTTGAATTATTTGATAAATATAAAGTCACAATCAAATAATTTGGCAAATATGTGTTTTTTCAAAGTATTTGGAATTGTAGTTACACACATTCTTCACAGCAAAAGCTGTGTCATAGTGAAATAATCTCGTTTATGAGTTTACAATACTAGTCATAAGCCATTAAATTTTTTTCTTCAAGCATACTATGAATTTGATGTACAGAACGATGAATATCTTTTTCAAGTTTAGCACCAACACAGACTAATTTGCCTGATGCAAAAATTAGAATCACAGTTTTAGGATCTAACATTCTATGTATTAATCCTGGAAACTGTTCTGGCTCATACATGCTCCTAGGAAGGGTTCTGGCTGCTTGTTCCAAATTGACTCTACCTCCAAGATTAATTGATGAGACAATATTTTGTATTGTAACTGTTGCATCATTTTTAATTTTAATTTTACCCTTTCTCAATATCTCCACTACTTTGGACACGGCAGTTTCTGCTAATTCTTGTGATTTGGCACCAGTGCATACCATCTTTCCTGAGCTAAAAAGCAATGTGGCAGTTTTTGGATTCTTAAGTCTAAAAACAGCTCCTGGAAATTGATCAGGATGATATTCTACATCTGGAAATTTTTTTGTTATATCTAAAAGATCCAATCTTTGGTCTATTGTTGCAGAAGCTACAACATTCACTATTGCAATTAAAGGTCGGGTTTGTGTCATATTTTTATTATTTTTCTAACCTACATAGCTATATCTTGATCTAATCTTAAACCCTTGTACCTATTTCTTATTGTAACTTCAGTAACACTTGCAGCTTCGGCAATATCGCGCTGAGTCATATTTTCACCATTTTTCACACATGACAAATACAATGCAGCTGCTGCAAGGCCCATTGGATCCTTACCAGCTGATTCTTCATGTTCCTGAGCTGTTTTGAGTACTTTAACTGCATAACGTTTTGTCTTTTCTGTAATTCCAAGCTTGCTTGCAATTCTTGCAACACATTGAATTGGATCAACAACAGGCATCTTTAGGTCTAGTTCTCTATGTAATAACCTGTAACATCTTGCAATGTCTTTTTTCTTAATGTTACCTGCATCTGAAACATCTTTTAATGTTCTAGGAGTTTCTGTGTCTCGGCATGCAGCATAAAGCGCAGATGCAATTAATGCTGAAATTGAACGCCCTCTAACAAGCCCTTTGTCAAGTGCTTTACGATAAATGTATGCTGCCTTTTCAATTACAGCGTCAGAGAGTGCAAGTTTGTCCTTTAATCTATTTAACTCGCTTAATGCCTGTCTAAGATTTCTATCTGCAGATGCATGAACTTTACTTCTGCTGTCCCATGTTCTCAGTCTTTCAATAGTGCTTTTCATAGCAGATGTAAGTGGTTTACCAGACGAATCACGGTTAATTGGATTAATGATTGTGGCAAGTCCTCTATCATGTATTGTAAGTGATGTTGGAGCACCTGTTCTAGTTGGATCCGTACCACCTTCTTTTGAAAATGATCTCCATTCTGGTCCAGAGTCCGATAATATCTCAGAAATAACATACCCACATTTTCCACAGAATCTTTCTCCAGTTACATTATCTGTCAACATACCATTTTTTCCACAACGTCCACAGGCAGTATCTGCATTGATAATTTGTAAAACCAAAGATAAGATCAATATTACTCAGTTTGTTTCCTATAAGAACCGGCTTATTTCATAATTTTTCATGGAAATACTCAAAATCAGGGTCAAGCATTACAGGGTAGGTCATAT
>JAICOU010000033.1 GCA_025930495.1 Nitrososphaeraceae archaeon | reverse complement strand
GGTTCCAAAAAAGAAAACCAAAGTATCACGAGGTGTAATACCTAAGAAAGTCAGCTTAGTTGACAGTATTGCAAACTTGTCAAATGCTGCAGCAATTGTTGCAGGATTTATGAAAAAAGATCCCAAGTTGATAGGAGATTCTATAAAAGATGTAATTGTAGAGCCTGCAAGACAACACATGATACCAGGATTTGTCAAGGTTAAAGAAAATGCTCTAAAGGCAGGTGCATTTGGTGTAACAATTAGTGGTGCAGGTCCTTCGGTAATTGCATTTTCAAAGAGTTCAGCAGATTTAAAGAAAATAAGTTTATCAATGTCTAGAGGATTTGCATCAGCAAATATCAAATGTCAAACTGTAATCTGTAAGCCAAGTAAGGGTGCACTAGTAATAAAAAAATAATCTGAAAAGAAAATTTATGAAAAAAGCCGTTATTTTGTTTAGTGGTGGAGTCGATTCGGTTTGTGTAGTTAGCTATCTGAAATCAAAATATGATCTTTATGGAATTTCATTTTCATATGGTCAAAAAGCTAACAGAGAAATTGTTGCAGCAAAAACTTTTGCAAGAAAGCTTGGACTAAAACAGCATAAAATTATCGATATTGGTTTTATGAAAGAATTGTATGGAGATTCTAATGTTTTAACTAGTTCAAAGAGAAAAATTCCAAGTGAGTTTGATTATTCCATTGTTGTTCCAATTAGAAATGCAGTATTTCTATCAATTGCATCAGCATGGGCGTTTACTCTTAATGCAGCATTTGTAGTATATGGTGCGCATACAGGTGATAAACACTATCCTGATTGTAGGCCAGTATTTGCAAAAAAGCTAGAATCAGCTTTTAATCAAGGTGAGATTGATGGGATAAATTCAGGATTACGAAAAAATATCAAAATATGGTCACCGTATAGAGAAGGTCTTTCAAAAAGTGATTTGCTAAAAATTGGTTTCAAAACTTTGGGTAATTCCATTTTCAAAACATGGAGTTGTTATTCCAATAAAAAATATCATTGCGGTAGTTGTGAATCTTGTAATAATAGAAAAATAGCCTTTCAAAAAGCTGATATCATAGACAAAACAAAATATCTAAAATAGTTCTAGTATTTGTTATCAAGAATTTTCTTTTTGAAAACAAAATTTCTAATTATAATATACCAAATAAAGAATATTCCACCAACAATTCCCATAAATACATAATTTTGGATTTCTGGAGTTAGTCCTTGTATAGAATTGGTAATTTCTCTTGAAACTAACATTGAAATTGCAATAACAATTCCAAATTCAATTGCATACCATGTCCAGTTAGGCCATGATTCTTTTGGAATGTGAACATTAGGATTAGCTCCCATGGTTTTTGTCTAAAAGATTGATTATTTAATTTTTCAGGAGAATCTAAAGTGATATGTCGGAGGTACGTCGTCTAATCATAGTCATAATGTTCTCTTTTTCCTCCTTATTTTCATAAATTCCTCTATATGCAGATGTGGTAAGTATTGCATCATTTCTAACTCCACGCATTTTCATACAGAGATGTTCTGCATCAGCTAAAACTACTACTCCCTTTACGCCCTGAGCAAATAACTCATCAGCAATATTTTTGGTTAGTCGTTCTTGAATTTGTAGTCTTTTGGAGTATTTTTCAACTAATCTTACCAGTTTTGAGATTCCAAAAACTCTGCCGTTAGGAGAATATACTATGTGAATTTTTCCAAAAAATGGCAACATGTGGTGTTCACACATTGAATAAAACTGAATATTACGTGCAATAACTACATCAGAGTCCTCAGAGAATTGTACTGATAATTCAGAATCAGATTCGTATCCATCGAATATTTCCTGATACATGTTTGCAATTCTTTCAGGAGTATCTTTAAGACCCTCACGAGTAGGATCCTCACCAATTTCTATGATTAATTCTCTAACGAGTTTCTTTACACGTTCTTTATCCATTGATGCTTTCACAGATTTTTTCTAGTATTTGAACCTAGTCTGGTTTCTAGGCTGGTAATAAGATTATGGTGCTCCAATGAATTTATGAAGTTGAGGGACAACTTTGACATCAATGTAATGTGGATAAACTATGTCATACAAATTTAGCAATAGATCTAATGAAGGTTCTGCAATACCATATGTTGGTTGTATAATGAATCCATCAATGTCTTGCTTTGAGATAATATGAAATATTTTATCAACCAAATCTTTGAAATCTTTTAATTTAGTTTTGGAGCTTACAACTATTTTGATATATGTAGTTTTTTTAGATGCAACAGATAATTGAAGACATTTCATTGCATTATCAATTAATCTTTCATAGTGTTTAGAATCTACAAAAGCAGAATCTTTTGTCTTAAATTCTATTTTAACAATATCAATAAAAGGTAATACGTGATTGAATCTGATAGAATCAAAGCATGACGATTCTAGATAGGTTGGAATTTTTTTGGTTTGAATATATTTTGCAAGTTCAGCTACTGCATCATGTTGAATTAATGGATCACCGCCTGTAAAATTTACTTTATATGTTTGATTTTTGAGATTAGAATCTATTAGTTTACACGCGTCTTCAATTGTGTATTCTTTTCCAGAATCAAGTGGAAGAGATTCTTTGGTATCACAATAAAAACAGGTAAATGGACAACCAGCTAATCTAACAAAAAGCGTTTTTGTACCATAAAGAATTCCTTCGCCTTCAACTGATGTAAATATCTCAAATAATCTAACTTTCAAGTAATTGTGGTAATTTTTTTCATTATTTATTCAATTAGTTAGTGCATTACAGGTTCTTTTGTATAGAATAAACCAGAAATAAAGAAGACTACTCCTAAAATTCCAATTAAGCTTCCCACAAATTCTACTGTGTTTTGCATTTCACCTTGGAATGGAGCCCATAACCATGCTATCAAAGCACCAACTACGATCATTGGAATTCCTACGCCAACAGTAATTGCTTTAGAAGCCATGCTCAATTCTGTTTAGAAAATGTATATGAAGTTTATGATAAGTAAGATGATTAATCTTGAAATTGTTCTAGTAATGTTGCTAATGATCGTAGTAATTCATTTGCTGTTTCAAATTCACCTTGAGATAAGTAGCGTTTAATGGTTTGAAGTGTTTTTTTAGCATCGTCTAGATCAGTTTGACTTAATTTATCAGAGTTAGATAATGTAAATAATATTTTTTCAATTTGCATAACTCTAGATTCTAGTCGATCATTTTTTGTTAATTCAAATTGTTCTTTAATTGACATGATTTCTCTTACTTGTTTGATTATCTCATGTGGGTTTGTTGCTGAGGAGAGATTTTCTCTGGCAGTTTCAAGTTTTTGGATAATATCATCAGATAAGCCTTTGTTCTTTGCATTTTCAATTAATCTATCCAGTTGTTCTAAGTATTTTTGGGCATATTCTTTAGCACGTGATTGCTCTTGTTGAGATGCATATTCACGAATTTCATTATTGAAATCTACAGTTATTTGTTTAATTTTACTAATTGTTTGCAATGCATCATCAAATTGTCTATCTATGATCTGTTTTTTTGCTGTTACAAAGAGATCGTCTAGCTCAGAAAAATCAACTGATGTATTGTATTTTTTAGCAATTGTTTTGAGATTATCAACATAGTTTTGCATTCTAAGAAGATCAGCAGAAGGATCTTTTGCTGTAGCTTTAAGAGTAGCCATTTCTACTTGGGAAGATTGATTGGTTGATAATTGTTGAGACACTTCTTTGAATATTCTCATTGCAGAAAGAAAATGCTGTTTTGCTAAATCAATTTCATTATTTCTAAGAGATTCTTCTAAAGCCTTAATTTGTTGTGCACCATCTTTGAAAAGTTGTTTTATTTTATCTGATGAGTCTTGGTTTATCTGATTTTCAAGTTGTTTCTGGGCATGTTTTGCAATTTTTAGAAGAATGGATGGATCAGTTTGGGCTTGAACAGTATTAGTCATGCCACCTAGAACCATACTAGATACTAAAATTAGCAAGACAAATGAGGTTATTTTTTTCATTTTTCTTCCTCCAAATCTTTTTTTAGTTTTACTAAATTTTGTAAATCTTTTTTATCAATTTCGATAACTCCTAATCTTTCTAATCTTTTTACAGCTCTCCACATAGTAGTTCTTGGTTGAAGAAATCTCTTTCTTAATTCACTTTCAAGTGCTTGACCTCCATTATTAGAAATAAATTTTATAATCTCTTTATCATCTTCACGCATTTCAGGTCTGAAACTGAATATAGTTTCTGTATCAATAGATTTTGTTTCAATTTGTTTTTCAGAGATAGATTCTATTGGTATAATTGATGGTAAAGATTTTTGTTTTCTTTTTAGTATTAATACTCCACCTATTGCTGCAGCTATAATTGTGCTAACAATAACTGCAACATTAACATAATTAAATGATGATTCATTTGAATTTGTTGGATTTATTGGTGTACCAAAGATATAGTTTATTTCAGATAATCCAGCAGTAAGATCGAGTTTTGTTTGCTCATCTATTATTTCCATATTGTTTGGTAAACCACTTATTCCAACTATGACTGAATTTTTTGGCATTAGTACTGTGTAATCAGATGGAGAATCAAATGAGAATGTCCAAACTCGTCCTTCTTTTGAAATTAAATCATGAATATCATAATCAATTATAATACTTGATGAACCAAATGTGTCAATTATTGCCTTGTTTTCAATTATTTCTTCAGATAACAAAAATCCAGCGTCTCCTACTGCAACAAAATTATCTATTGATTTACCAAACAAATCAAGCTCAAAATCAGGTTCTAATGGATCCACGTCTATCTGTGTAGATACATGTGTGGAACCATCAGAGTAAATGACAAGTTCAAGAGTTCGAGTAGAGCTGAATGAGGTCTGAAGAGGCATCACTACTGCCACAATAATTAAGCCAGCAAGTATCAAAGGTGCCTTAACCATTGTTTCGAGAATACCATCAGTCCTTACAAAAAGCATTCCATCTTCTCGAATAGACTCTTCTCTAGGAGCCAGTACGAGTTCTGAGTTCATGGCTAGTACCTCAAATTCATACTTTCGACAAGTCCCTGGAATCTCTTGAATTCTTGGAAAAATTGTAGTCCCTTTTCGGTAATCAAGAAGACTCTATTCCTGTCGTTTTTGATTGACTCGACTAAGCCTGCTTCTACCAGTTTCTCACATTTGTCTAGTACTGCATAGTGAGATAGGTTGGCTTTGCGAGAGATTGCAGATACAATGACTCCAGTACGACCACCATCGGCAGTTACGTCTAAGATGTCACCCATTATGCCCATTTCGGACCTGTATTGTTGTTTTGACATGTGTTTGTATAGGATTAATTGGTTAATGAGGGACATTTTGAAACTTTAAAGCGGAACGCATAGCGGAACAGGTATTTCATCTCTTAAAATTAATAATTTTGGCAAAAATTACTGCGGTGGGAGAAAATCTCAAATTTCTATATGCCTAAAATTTTTACATAAAAATCAAATTTTTTAAAAACCCAAGAAAAAATTATTTTTTGAGAACTTTTTGATGATTTTTGATTGTTTTAGCTGGTTTTGATATATAAAGAACAGATAGTGAAACGTTAGCTAGGCATATTCAATCCATAAGATCTAGTCAAAATAGTATTTTTTGAAGATCCTATCATAGAAAATTTGGAGGATTATAAAAAATTGAGAACAGCATCAATCTGGTAACTAATTTCTTCGTCAATTGTTCTTTGTATTACGTATATTCTTATGTCACAAGAACCAAGTTCACACTGTCAATATTTCATATTTTCGAGAAATATATGGAAATGTAGACAAAGGTTAGATTATTTGATTAATTCTAGACAAAAATCCTGATACAGATTAGCATAATATTGTTTCATACCGGATAACTAACAGTAAACTTGGAAAATTTTTTTATAATTCTAAGAGTTTAGACATTCTCATTTGATTCTCCATCTGATTACACAGTACTAATGCCAAAAAATTCAGTCACTAGGTCAGCTTTGAGATTCATAATAACTTTTTATTCTCATTTTGAAAAGAGATCATAAAATGTTTGATAAATTCAAAAAGGAAGAAGGTGGAGAAATGACTGAAGGAAGAACTGCAGATGAGAATGTGAATATGAAATCAAGAGATATGTCATCTAATGAAACAGCAGGAGAAATTGGAATTGTAGAATTAATGGATAAACGTGCCAAATTAGAAGAAGCCATTGACTATGTAGGATTAATGATAAAAAATCTGAAAGACAAGAGAACTGTTTTAGAGAAAGATATTGAAGAAGAATCTGTAGATATTAAAAATCTAAAAGAAAAATTAGAAAAAGTGAGTCAGTACATTGAAGAGGAAAATAGGGGAATTAAAGAACTGACTCATAAGAGACAACAGGTTGAAAATGAGGCTGATGAGGTAGGCTCACTTATCAATAATTTAAGAGATAGATTATCTGGAATTGATAGAATAATCGATAATGAAGGTAATAGAATTAAGAAAATTAAAGAATCCAGAGAACCTCTAGAAAGTTAAGATTTAGAATTTTAGGTATCAGAAAAATTTACTTTTAGAAGTTCTAGTGTTTGTAGGCATTGAGGGAAATTTATTGCCGACTGAACTTTCAGCTACAGCTGCTGCCTCCTGTAGAATTTTTTCGGATTCAGAATTGGTTGTTTCATCCATTCCAAATGTAGCATCACTTGAGAAACTATCAGTCATAAATCCACCTAACATTTGTGTCATCTGATTAATTTCTTGGTCAGCACTTGGCATGAATTTTACAAGAGATGATTTAAGAGTCTTCATCAAACCTATTGTAGGTATTATAGTAACTACAGTATCCCCAAGATCATGATAAGTTGTTAATCTTAATTCAATTTGTTCTAACGCTATTCTTGCATTACCTAAAATTTTTGTAGTTTTTCTTACCTCTACTAATTCTTTAGATAAAATTCTACTTGTACTCACATCATGTAACTGAGTTGCTTCAACTATTCTTTTGAAAAGTTTACCGTCTCTTTCATTTAATTTTATAATCATTGAATCAAGTTTGGCAATTTGTGTCTGTAATTTTTTGATTCCATTTTGGATTTTAGGTTTTAACGCTCCTTTCGGATTAAATGTGTCGTTGATTTTATCGGTAATTCCTGGTTTTTGTTGTTTATTCCATTTGTTTTGTAAATTGGACAATGGACTTGATCTAGTGATTTGTACTTAATTTCAAGTGTAAACATTGCTTAACAGTAAATAAAATATTACTAACAAGAATGCCTTTCCTAGAGATTTAGGATTGATATTCTTTGTGGATGGATTTTTTGTATGTGATTTGGAATCACAGAGTTGTTATTTAGCGACTCTCCGCATAGGGGACATTTTACCATTCTATGTCTGTGTGGATAAAAAAATTGTATTTAAATATTTTTTTTAAGCCTAAATTCAGAAAATCTACCCAATTTTGTATGTCAAATCTTTTTAAGTATAGAATGAAGATGAATTTCTGAATTTATGGCTCAAAGTATTGGTTCCAGTGAGAGATGTCAACGTTGCAACAAGGGAGCAATTTTGACTGATTCTAATACGGGAGAGATGTTTTGCTCCAAGTGCGGTTTTGTTGCTACAGATAGAGTAGAACAAGAAGGACCAGAATGGAGAGCATTTTCCAAAGAAGAGGGAGATAATAGAACTAGAACAGGTACGCCGACTTCTTTGGCTATGCACGATATGGGGTTAGCCACAATAATTAATCCTCAAAATAAGGATGCTACTGGAAAACCACTCACTGCATCAATGAAGAGCACAATTGAGAGACTAAGGACATGGGACAATAGAAGTCAAGTTCACGAGCCCGTTGACAGAAACTTTAGACAAGCATTTAGCGAATTAGATAGGTTAAAGACAAAACTTGCATTATCTGATGCGGTTATTGAAAAGACAGCCTATATTTACAGAAAGGCACTTGACAAAGGGCTTGTCAGAGGGCGTTCAATTCCAGGTCTTATAGCAGCATCTCTTTATGCTGCATGTAGAAATACTGAAACTCCAAGAACGTTAACAGATGTTGCAAATGGAATTAATATAAAGAGAAAAGATATTGCAAGATGTTACAGATTATTATTAAGAGAATTAGATTTGAAAATGCCAGTTGTGAATCCTATTAGATGTATATCCAGAATCTCTAGTATTGCAGAATTGTCAGAAAAAACAAAAAGAAAGGCAGTAGAGATTTTAGATCAGGCTACTAAAATTGAGCTTTCTGCAGGAAAAGATCCAATGGGATTAGCTGCTGCTGCATTATACCTATCTTGTGTAATAAATGGTGAAAATAAAACTCAAAAAGATATTGCAGTTGCTGCAGGAGTTACAGAGGTAACTATCAGAAATAGATACAAAGGTCTGAAAGAAGCTTTGGAGTTATGATTAGAAATTTATTTTTATAATAGAATTAATAATTTAGCTTAAATGAATAAAAAAATAATCATCATTCCCATAGTATTGATAATAGTTGTAATAGTATTATCGTTTAATCAGAATGATATGAAAAATAGCAATGTAGTTTTTCATGCTACTTTGGCAGATCCTGATTTATACAGAAATGGAATTTATTCTAATACATTTACTGTGAATAAAGGAAATTATCTTTTCAGATTTGTTCCCAATGGTGATAGTCCTCAATCTCTAACTATTTTATTAAAAGGAGAAAACTATAATTTTTCTGAAAATTTCAAGCTGAAAGGAATTCTACATCAAACAGGAATTTCAGAGTATTATACTTGGGATTATGATGGACAAAAAGTAATTTCAATTCCAGCTCAACAGGTAATAGCCATTGAAATTAATCCGAATGGAAATGAGTTAGGTCCAGTATCGGTGGATATTATTGAAAATTAAAAAGGCGTTTACCCCTTTACTGCAGAACTATGAGAGATTTCCTCTCGTGGTCAGGTCGTTAAAACGTCTGATTACCTTTTCCGTTCTGCGGGGTAACGCCACTTTAGTCGATAGGAATTATATCCTTCGGCATTATTTATTATAGTTACTTCAATTATTTAAGATTTAGTATGAAAAATTATAGTATTTTGTAAAGTTTTATGAAAAATTTATGCTTCTAGTTAACTAGAAGATTTGGAAAAAATCACGTCAAGATAATTAGAAAATTGAAAAATTCAACGTGGATAGATAATATGAAAGAAAACAATGCTCATGATATTTTGATTTAGTATTAGATACTGATAGTAACTTTGAAAATTCTGGAAAATAGTTAGAGATTGAGGAATGATTTATGAAATGATAAAATTATTTTCAAATTATAGAATTCATCCTACGAATATGAAAAATAAATTCTCAGATCATTAGTTTAAAGAGCTATAAATTACGAAATTTATTGAAAAAAACGTTGAAGCTATCTGGAAAAGTTGCAATTGTAACTGGTGGAAGTAGAGGTATTGGATTTGCAACTGCAAAAAATTTTGCTGAAAATGGTGCAAATGTAGTCATAACAGCAAAAGATTCAAAGAGATTAGAAAATGCAGTTAGTCATCTTTCAAATACAATAGGAATAACAGCTGATATTAGAAATGAAAATGATGTTAAAAAAGTTGTAGAACAAACTATTGAGAAATTTGGTAAATTAGATATCCTAGTAAATAATGCAGGAATTTTTCCAAAAATAAAACAATTACATGAAATTGACGAGTTCGAATGGAATGATGTTTTAGATGTGAATCTTACAGGACAGTTTAGATTTACAAAAGCAGCAATACCTCATTTACAAAAAACATCAGGATCAATAGTCAATATTTCATCAGATGCAGGACTAAAAGCATATCAAGGATTTAATGCGGATGCATATTCTGCAGCAAAAGCTGGATTAATTATTCTTACAAAATGTTGGGCGTTAGAATATGCAAAATATAAAATTCGAGTTAATTGTATTTGTCCTGGTGTAGTTGATACAGATATGACCAAACCATTTTTAAAAACTGAAAAAGACAGGGAATTTATGAATAATGAACACCCTATGGGTAGAATTGGTCGACCAGAAGAAATAGCGAAAGCGATTTTGTATTTTGTTTCAGATGATGCTGCTTGGACAACAGGGGCAATACTTACAGTTGATGGTGGAGAATCAATCAAGTAAATTCACATGGATTTAATACTGCTCAAAGAATACTGAGAATAATGACAGATAGAAAGAAAAAGGCTAAATTAATTATTCTATTAGGAATAATTTGGGTAGTCATTACATTGCCATTACCCTGGATAGTCAATAATCCACAAGTATCAGAATCCCAATTTAACATCATACTTGCAATTATTGGAATAATGTCAATTCCATTTATTGTCCTAGGAGTCGTCTGGACATTAAAACCAGAGTTAACTACCTAGGGTAATTATCAATGAAAAACATTCCAGTTTTAGACAAAATGCCAGAATTAGATGTGGCTATTGAGGCTGCATATGAAGCAGGAAATTCAATTTTAAAAATATATGAAGGCAAATATGAAACATTCACTAAAAGTGATGATTCACCTATTACAGAAGCTGATCTAAAAAGTAATGAAATCATTAAGGCTATTTTATCAAAAACAAATCATAAAATTTTATCTGAAGAAGATAAAGATGATCAGAAGAGATTATCGGAGGAAATTATTTGGATAGTTGATCCTCTTGATGGCACTTCAGATTTTATAGATAAAACTGGAGAATTTACTGTAATGATTGCGCTGATAAAAAATAAAAAACCAATCATAGGTGTTATTTGTTGGCCTACAGAAAAAACTATTTTTGCAGCACAAAAAGATAGGGGTGCTTTTAGGTTTTCAAAAGGCAAGTGGGAGGAAATATCAGTTACAAAAGTTTCAGAACTTTCAAAATGTAAAGCAGTTGGTTCAAGACATCATCTTTCAGAAAAAGAAAAAATGTTTATTAAAAAATTAGGGATCAAAAATTTTACTAGTATAGGAAGTTCATTAAAAGTGGGGAAGATTAGTTCAGGAGAAGCAGATGCATACATTACTACAACAAATAAGATGAAAGAATGGGATTCAGCTGCATCATATTGTTTAATTTTTGAAGCAGGTGGTAAAATGACTGATATGTCAGGTAATGATATTACATACAATAACAAAATAGTAAATCACCAAAATGGAATTTTAGTAACTAATGGATTGATTCATGATAAAATAGTTAAAGAATTTAAAAAACTAAATTAGGTTTCTTTTCTTAAGAAATTCCTTTACCTTTTTTGCACTATCAGTTAATAACTCGTGTTCTGTATCAATTAGCAAGTTTGGATTCTGTGGAGCCTCATATGGATCGTCAATTCCTGTAAATCCTTTGATCTCACCTCTTCTTGCTTTGGCATACATTCCCTTGACATCTCTTTGCTCACATTTTTCAATTGAGCATTTGACGTAACATTCAGCGAACTGGTCACCTGAATTGATGATCTCTCTTGCATTGTCTCTATTTTCCTTGTATGGGGAAACAAGAGATACAGCGGATGGAACTCCATGTTTTAGTAATAATTTTGCTAGATGAGCTACTCTTTTGTTGTGCTCATCTCTTCCTGCCTTGGAAAAGTCTTTTGGTGAAAACCACTCTCTTAGCTCATCTCCATCAAGCATTGCTAGATTTGGAATGTCTTTTTGTAGCTCTCTAACAATTGTAGTCTTACCTGAACATGGTAGGCCAGTCATCCATAACACAAAAGGCTTCATAGTTTGAAATTTCTCAAATAGGTCTTAAAGAGTTTACGTTAGAAACCAAGGACGTTTCTCAAGATACTCAATTTCTTTGATCATCTCTTGTATCTTTTTTGTAATTGCCATAACAGAACGAAATTGCTCAAACATCTCCATCTCTTCTTCTTTTGATATTACTTCTCTTTCTGCCTTATCAAAGAATTGTTCCTCTTTTGACATGTGGTCCATAAGGTAAATTGAATATGTCCTAAGAAATCTTGCCACAGGTTCTCTTGCATCTTCTCCACTCTTCCAACGTACCAGATGCGTTGAGATATTTTTTGCAATCCTTCGTGAAAACTCGTGCTCTATCATCAAATTTCTTATCTCTTCTTTTAGATGATCATAACTTGCTACACATGGAAAATACGAATCTTCCTCTCTTGAATAATGAATAGAGTCTAGGAATTCTGCAATTACTAGATTTATTTTTTCAATATCACCAAGTGGTATGTCCTTTCCATCATAGAGATCTTTGTAACATTTTATGATTATTTTTTCTAGACGTTTGATCTGCTTGTGGTCTTCCCGTAAAGAGTCAGTTGCACTCAATGATATCAAATTGTTTATGATGATTTAATGTGTATCTAGTTTACAAAATTACTCATGGGTAACTTTTCTTAATATAAGAATAGAATCTTTTCTGTAATAAGGTGATTCTTAAATTCTACAAATTAGTATAAAAGATATGTGTGAGAGAATTCTCTCTAAGAAAATAAAGTCATGGAAGAATTTTAGGTAAAATATCATGAAGAACATTAAAGTGATGTGTTTTTTTCTATTGGGGGGGTTTGTTTTACTACCAAATGTGTATGGAGAGATGATAAACCAGAGTATGGAAGGAAGTATGGATATTCAGATAACGCATCCAGATGAGTCCATAATTGGAAGAATAATGTCAATTTCAATACTAATTAAAAATAATGGTTGGGAAGACAAACAAGACATTTCGTTTATCTTTACCAGTCAAGACAATGCAATGATTCCAGTTTCAGATAACAGTATAAGAATAGACAAATTATCTCAAAGTGGCTCATATGGAGAAAGTATAGATTTTAAAATTTCATCAAATATTAATCCAGGAATTCATTTTCTTAATGTAAAATATTCTCAAGTTTTAGTAAGCAATAACAAAGAACCACAAGAGCCAATTGTTCAGGATATTGCAATACCAATAGTTCTAAAAGAAGAGCCAAGTGTAATAATTCATACTACAATACCAGAAGCAATTTTTACAAATGCTGAATTTCCATTTACTATAGAAATAATTTCAGAAGACATAGAGATTACAAATGTAAATGTTGAGATAATTCCTCCAACCGATATTCAGTTCAGAGGAGAAACGTTGCATTCATTTTCAACTATACAAAAAAATTCTCCAGTCACAGTTACTTCAAGAATTATTTCTCCAATTGAGAAAGTAAATACCGAATACAAATTGCCATTTCACATCATAGTCACATATACTAATGACATGGGAGAAGAAAAAAGTGAGTCACAGGTTATTTCTACGATATTACGACCTAGAACAGTTATGGAATTAACAACAGATGGTGGGATTTGGATTGGAGATTTCTTTATAGCGCCTTATGTAAGTATTGGAACAATAATAGGAATTCCAGTTGGGGCGATTATTTCATTATTAATTAGTAAAAATAGAAAATCTACAAAAAATAGATCAAAAAAGAGAAAAGATAAGAATTAAGAAGTTAGTTTTTCATTAATAATTTGAATATATTTTTGATTATATTCGGTGAATAATCTAATTTTGTCTTGTGCCAGAGCCATAGCGCCAGGCCTACTATTGATGTGTTTATTTGCTATTTGTTGTTCTTTTAACAACTTTTTCAAATCATCTTTAGTTTGGGATTTAAGTTCGTTAATCAAGTTTTGAAATTCATTTTCCAATAATTTCTTTGTATCAGGAATTGCAGGTGGAATTGCTCCTATG
>JAICOU010000068.1 GCA_025930495.1 Nitrososphaeraceae archaeon | reverse complement strand
TTGGAAGACCCTCTCTCTTCTTTTCTGCATACCCGGGAGGTTTTGAACCAGGTATAATTGGTTCATAGTTACTACTTCTTTTTTCTTCTTCCCATGTGTTAATTTCATAAATCTCATCAGGTATTCTGCCCGGCAGTAACAATCTTCCCAGCTCATTGTTTCCGGCTATACAGTCATTGTAATATTTTTCATATTTTTCTTCTTCTGATTTTTTCCATTCTGAAAAAGGGTCTTTTACAATTTTTTCATAACTGCCAATTCTTGCACCACTGGAAGTAGTAAATTTTTCAAGGTATAACACACCTTCTTTTGTGTTTAAGAGTTTTTGAAATTCTTTTTCATTTATTTCTTCGGGTGGATTTTTGGGCGGAATCCAGCGATAACATCTATGAAACAAATCTTCATTATCATCTTTAAAGCCATTTAATTCTCTCCAATTTTTGAAGTCTTCCTTTTCAAGCTTGAGTTTTTCTGCTTTCTCAAGTAGTATAGTTATGATGTGACCTATAGTAAATGCAATTACAAGAATATTCAGTGAATTGAGAAGTTTTGCAAAAGTTTCTTCAGGTGTTAGATCAGCACTTGACTGTTCTGTTGAAATCTCATTCAGTTCATCAAATAATTCAAAAGTTTGAATGTAAATATTGATTGAGGAGATCAGAGCTAATGCCAGTATAGGCAAAACTGCTCTTCTAACTATTTCAGTCAATAATGGTTTGCTATAGCTGAATTTTTTTGTTCTAGTCCATTGTTTAAATTTTGTATAAACTGTACCTAGTATCACCAATCCAATTACTAAAATAAAAAATGCTGTCTGAAGTGAAAGTGAAGATGACAATAATTCCACCAGAATTCCAATATGTCCAGCAGATACTGCTTGTCCTCCCCCAATCACCGCATCTTCTCCTGCCATTTACTCATTCACCATGTCCTTCAAAATATGATATTTCCATGTAGATATTATTGATCTTGTCATTTTTTATAAATCATTTTAATTTATTTTTGTAGAATTAAAAAGATCTGGGTCACTGTTAATCTTTATCAATGATAAAAAATCAAAATATACATGCAAAAACAAGATTCTATGTGGAAAATTAATGAATCACCGCGTCTCAAAAGTTATACTCTAGCAAATTTTCGAGAATTACCTCAAATTCAAAAACTTGGGAAAGAAAAACAGTTTGAAATGGAAGTGGTTGGAAACGTTCTTCCATTTAAGACAAATAACTATGTTGTAGAGCAATTAATCAATTGGAATAATATCCCAGACGATCCAATGTTTGTTTTGACTTTTCCACAAAAAGAAATGTTGATTTCTCAACATTACACAAAAATGGAGTCTGCACTTAAAAAAGGAGACAAAAAAGAAATTCAAAATACTGCAAATGAAATTAGGCTTCAGCTAAATCCACATCCAGCAGGACAGATGGAACTAAATGTTCCAACATTAAAAGATGGAACAAAACTCTATGGAATGCAACACAAATACAAAGAAACATGTCTCTTCTTTCCAAGTCAGAGCCAGACATGTCATGCATATTGTAGCTTTTGTTTTAGATGGCCACAATTTGTCGGAATGGATGAACTCAAGTTTGCAATGCGAGAAGGAGAACAATTAGTACAATATTTGATAGAACATCCAGAAATTTCCGATGTCTTGTTTACTGGAGGTGATCCAATGATTATGAAGGCAAAAATATTTTCTACATACATTAATTCATTACTTGATGCTAATCTTCCAAATCTTAGAATAATACGTATAGGTACTAAAGCCCTATCTTATTGGCCATACAAATTTCTCACAGATGATGATGTAAATGAAACACTTGATATCTTTAAGAAAATTGTCAATAAAGGAATTCATCTATCTATCATGGCACATTTCAATCATTTAGTAGAACTTGAGACAGATGCAGTAAAGGAAGCAATTAAAAAGATACGTGTAACTGGGGCACAAATCAGAACACAGTCTCCAGTACTTCGTCACATCAATGATGACTCTAATATGTGGGCTGAAATGTGGAAAACTCAAGTTCAGCTGGGCTGTATCCCATACTACATGTTTGTTGTACGTGATACTGGAGCTCAACACTATTTTGGCATGCCATTAATAGATGCTCAAATAATTTTCCGAGATGCTTACAAAAAAGTAACTGGTCTTGCTAGAACTGTAAGAGGTCCAAGCATGTCTGCAACTCCCGGAAAAGTTCAGATTCTTGGAATAACAGAACTTGATGGACAAAAAGTCATGGTATTGAGATTCTTGCAAGGAAGAAATCCTGATTGGGTGCAAATTCCATTTCTAGCAAAGTATGACGAAAAAGCTATATGGCTTGATGAACTCAAACCAGCTACAGGCGACAAATTCTTCTTTGAAGAGGAATTACAGGAAAAAATGAAGATACTAAAAAATGAAGATTATCCAGAATCTTAAATATGAATTTACAACATAGCTCAAACAATATCACAGGATCACATTTGTAATATGAAATTTGTAGGAAAATTAGAATAATGAATTCAAAACAAGTTTTAGAAAAAATCCAGAAAGAAAATATCTCCTTTATCGATTTTTGGTTTGTAGATATTTTTGGAGAATTACATTGCATGGGAATGCCAAGTTATGCTCTGTCCGAAAATGATTTTGATGAAGGACTGGAAAAACTTGATGCAAGTTCCATTCCTGGTTTCAAATCCGTAAATAACTCAGATATGATAATGAAGCCAGATCTTTCCACTTTTAGTATTTTGCCACCTGATTATGACTCCACTGATAGAAAAAATGCAAGAATGTTTTGTGATCTATTTGAGGGAAACACATTAGAAGAAACTCGTTTTTATGGAGATTCTCGTGGAATAGTATCAAAAGCAAAAAGAAAACTAAAGGAATTTGGCCTAACGCATACTATGTGGGGACCGGAGATTGAATTTTTTGTTTTTGATACCATCCATATTTATCCTTCTCCTTACGGTGCAACTCATGCATATGGTGGTTCTGGATACTCTATTGAATCAAAAGAATCACCATGGGCAAAAGAAAACGTTAGCACTGCAATAAATCTTAAGGAGGGATATTATCCATCACAACCAAAAGACACTCTAAATAGCTTGAGAAAAGACATTTGTGATGATGTGCATCATTATTTTGGCATTGAAGTTGAAGCCGAACATCATGAAGTTGCAACATCTGGACAAAGTGAAATCAATTTCAAATACGGTGAAATGGCAGAGATTGCAGATGCAGTAGTTACCATAAAAAATGTCATAAAAGTAAAAGCGAGAAAAAGAAACAAGGTCGCAACTTTTATGTCAAAACCACTTTTTGGAGATAATGCATCTGCAATGCACACCCATCAAAGTTTATGGAATAATGAGACAAATAGAATGTTTGATCCAAATGACAATGTTGCTCAATTATCACAAGAAGGACGCTATTACATAGGAGGACTGTTAGATCATGCTTCAGCATTATGTGCAATAACTAATCCTACGACAAATTCCTATAAGAGACTAGTACCTAACTTTGAGGCACCTGTAAACGTATGTTGGGGAATTGGCAATCGTTCTGCAGCAATTCGTGTACCAATGTACCTAAGAAGTAAAGAAAAAAGTAAGCGAATAGAATACCGTGTACCAGATCCTACAGCAAATATCTATCTACTTGAGGCGGCACTTTTACTTGCAGGATTAGACGGAATCAAAAATAAAAAAGACCCAGGAGATCATGTAGAAGAAAATGTGTACATACTAAGCAATGAAAAGAAAAGAGAACTGAACATAGGATCATTACCTTCTTCACTTAAAGAAGCATTAGATTCGTTTCAGAGTGATATGAGATTTCTAGAAGAGGTATTCACAAAAGATTTTCTTGATACATATGTAGAATTAAAATATAAAGAGTGTAACGCATTTGCACAGACCCCAACTGCATGGGAAGTTTCAATGTATGCAGACGCCTAATGAATACATGGCAACAGCTTATGTTTTAATAAATTGTGAATTCGGTTCAGAAGATGTCATCATACAGCAACTAAAAAGTATAGATAATGTTAAAGAAGTTCAGGGTACTGTTGGAGCATATGATGTATTGATCAAAATTGAATCGGATCATGGTGAAAAAATTAGATATACTATTACTCACAAGATTAGAAAGATTGAGAAAATTCGATCAACACTAACCCTCATGGGTACAGAAGACCAAGTATAATCATATTATAATTTTGGATTGATTTGTGTATGATAAAACTTGCACAATCCTAAATATAATGTAAAATATAATTTTATTTAGATAACTTATGGAAAAATTCACACATTCATTATTTTGGCAAATCTACTGAAGTGGAATCTTTTGGAATATGAGACTTGGCTTTTGTTAAGGCAATAGTGGTAATTATAACTGAACTCAATATTATAACAAAAACAATTTGTGGATAATATTCTGCATTTTGTAAACCCACGGTTAGAGGAATTGTGGCCATAACAGCTGCTGCAAGGCCACGAGGTATCATTGCTATTGTAATCTTTTTGTCAACTACAGAGAATTTTTTTCTAAGAGATATCTTCACTATTGGAATTCTTGTTACATAGATGAGAATTGCTGCTATTACTCCAAAGAGGATAAAATCTATTCGTCCCAATGTTGCAAGCAAGCCTACAAATACAAAAAAGAACGATCGCAGCAAAAAAGTAAGTTGGCGGTGTGTCGGATCATCTAGAGAAATTTTAGGCAATTTAAATTTCAGATAACGTGAAAGAATCTGTTTGTTTCCAAGCATTAAACCAAATATGAGCGGAGCCAGTGCACCAGTTCCTCCAAGAGACTTTTCTGCAAAAAAGATTACAAATAAAATTCCAATTGTAAGTAAGTAAGATCGCTGAACATTCTGAATTTTAGTAGTAACATATGCCCAAGGTATGCCTATTACAAATCCGAGTACCAACCCGACACCTACTGATTTCGCAAAGGAGGTAATTGCAAGAGTTGGATCAAATATGCCTGAAACCAGCATTTCAATTAAAACAAAAGCTGTGATAGTGACAAGAATGTCAGTTATTGCAGATTCCAATGAAAGCATTGATTTTGTTTGATCTGAAATTGGTAGTCTTTGAACAAGCCCAAATACAATAATTGAACTGCTTCCACCAACCATAGTTCCAAGTAAGATGCTCTCAACTAATCCCCACCCCAAGCCATAGAACATAATCAATGCTACAGAAACTATTGACACAAAAAAACCAAATACTGAGAGAAATAATGCATAATGGGCAGTCTTGATCACATTTCTAATATCTAGATTAAGACCACCATCAAACATTATCAATATCAGAGCAACTGCTGCAAAATATGGCACAATCTCAATTACAGTACTAGTGGGAATAATTCCCAATATTGGACCAATAATTACTCCAAGTATCATTAGAAAAGCAATATCTGGGATTCCAGTTTTTTTGAAAAATACTTCTCCTGCAATACCCAAAAAAATAATTATTGCTCCTGCCAGCAACAATACTGGCGCAGATAAGATATCTCCAATTAATGGACTAAATTGGGGGATAACATCATGAAGTTTGAATAAATTTTCCAAACTAGTATTAAAATTGTTTATGATCTGATCAAAACTCATATAATTTTGTATCATTGGTCATTTAAAAATCTAAAAAATTAAG
>JAICOU010000056.1 GCA_025930495.1 Nitrososphaeraceae archaeon | reverse complement strand
TGTAAGGTGTTATTTTTAATACCCTCTTGCAAATATTGGTATTGCGATACTTTTCTCTTGACAGTAAATGCATTTTCCATCGGTGTTTTCGCTACCAAAAGGAATCACTCTGATGTCTGCCCCTGTTTCTTCTTTGATTTTTTCCTCACATTCTGTTTTTCCACACCAATACGCATTGAAAAAACCCCCTTTTCCTATTTTTGATTTGAATTCTGAATAGTCTGAAATATTCATTGTATTTTCTTTGGCTTTTTCTCTCGCAATTTTCAACATGTCTTTTTGTATTTCATCTAATATTGTGACTATTTTCCCAATTTCACTAAATCCTACACTTGTTTTCTCTCGATTGTATCTTTTTGCTAGAATAACTTGTTGTTTTTCTATATCTTTTGGTCCAATTTCAATTCTTAACGGTACTCCTTTTAGCTCCCAATCATTAAATTTGTAACCTGGTGTTAACTCATTTCTGTCATCTACCTGAACTCGAATTTTTTTTGATTCTAATTGTTCGCGAATCTCATTTAATTTTGGAAAAACTGTTTCTTTAGCTTCATCTGATTTGTAAATTGGAACTATTACTACTTGAATCGGTGCTACTTTTGGTGGAAGTACAAGACCTTTATCGTCTCCATGCACCATGATCATTGCACCAATTAATCTCCACGATACGCCCCAAGAAGTTTGCCAAGCAAATTGTTCTACATTGTCTTTATCTGAGAATTTTACTTCAAATGGCACTGAGAAATTTTGTCCAAGAAAATGCGATGTTCCCATTTGAAGAGCTTTTCCGTCTGGCATTATTGCTTCCATAGTTGTTGTATATACTGCCCCTACAAATTTTTCTTTTTCACTTTTCCTACCTGTAACTACTGGAATGGCTAATTCATCTTCAACTGTATTTTTATAAATTTCTAAAATCTTCATGACTTCTTTTTCTGCTTCTTCTTGAACTGCATGAACTGTGTGACCTTCTTGCCATAAAAATTCTGAAGTTCTAAGAAATGGTTTTGTAGCTTTTATCTCTGCTCTTAGTGCTGTATTCCAAAAATTAATCTTTAATGGCAAGTCTCTCCAACTTTGTATCCATTTGGAATACATTGTGTATGCCAAAGTTTCTGAAGTCGGTCTAAGTGCTAGTTTATCTCCTATTTCATTTTCTCCTGAATGTGTTACCCAGAATACTTCGGGATTAAATCCTGCAAAATGTTTTTGCTCTTTTCCTAAAAGCGATTCTGGAATTAAAATTGGAAGAAATCCATTTCTAATCCCGTTTTTAGAAAATTTTTCATCAAAAGTATTTCTTAATGATTCCCAAATTGAGTAACCATCAGGTCTTAACACTATTAGGCCTTTAACAGGTGCATAATCTGCTAATTTTGCTTTTAGTACCACTTGTGTGTACCACTCACTAAAATCTGCCTCTTTTGAAACTGTGATTCCAATGTCTTCTTTACTCAAACTAGAATTATGCGAATCATTTTTTACTATAACTGTTTTCATCACATGCCTAGATTCGCCCATCAATTGAGAAAAGAATTACCCTAAAATATACTGCAAAATCAAGTATTATCCGGATTTTTCTTAGTTTCAAGTATAGAATGAACATGACCAATAATTGTAAAATAATTTACTCTGGGTTCTGTGCTTATCAGAAATAATTCTTGAGAGTTTATTGGAATGCTGATCATTGTTACCTTTTCATACTCTGTAATAGAATACTGCTCACGACCAATCTTGTAAGCTAAATTAGTATATAGTTCTCTTTTTTGTAATGCATAATGAATCGACATATTTATCTCATCATTATCTAGTATTTTTTTAACACTGTTTTTTTGCCCCCCTGCAATTAGTTCGCCTTTGCTATTTACAACAGCTGCAAACCTGATTTGTGGTTCTAAATCCCTGATCTGTTTTGATAATTCATCGTAGTTAATAGTCATAATTTTGTACTACAGTCACTTCTTTCGAAACATTTCATCCTTATCTTTCAGGTTATCAGTATAGGTATCCATATCTAATTTGAATTCTTCCTCCTCCGAATATGCAGATTCAGCGTGTTCACTAATATCTAGACCGGCATCTTCTACTTCGGCAGACACTCTAATTCCAACCAGATGTTTTATTATTTGTAAAATAACCCATGTCCCACCAAATCCCATTGCACCTGCAACCCCAACACCTACTGCTTGAATCCATAATTGATCAGGATTTCCAAATAATAATCCATCAACTCCACCTGGATTAATTGCAGTACTTGCAAAGATTCCTATTGCAAGCGAACCAACAATACCTGCAACACCGTGAACAGAGCTAACATCAAGGGCATCATCTATCTTTAATTTTTCTTTGAATAACACCACACCTGAATAGGATATAACCCCAATTGCAATGCCAATAATAAACGAGTGTTCAACACTTACAAATCCAGATGCGGGTGTAATTCCTGCAAGACCTGCAATTGCACCATTGATTGTTGCTACAACCGATGGTTTTCCTGTTCTTATCCATGAAAGACCTGCCCAAATTAAGGCAGAAACAGAAGATGCCATATGAGTTACAATTACAGTATTTCCTGCAACTCCGCTTGATGCAAGCGCACTTCCTGCATTAAAGCCAAACCATCCAAGCCACAACAAGGAAGAACCAAGAACAGCAAGAGGAATGCTGTGAGGGATCATTATAGCAGGACCATAATGTCTTCTTCTGCCAAGGACTAGTGCTGCAGCTAACGCTGCCATTCCAACACTGGTGTGAATTACAATGCCTCCTGCAAAATCAACTACACCAAGATCAGCTAACCAACCACCTCCCCAAATCCAGTGGACAAGAGGATAATAGATTAACATGGACCATGCAACAATGAAAATTATAAATGAACTAAATTTCATTCTTTCCGCAATTGCACCTGTAAGTAATAATGGAGTAATCGCAGCAAACATTAATTGGAATTTTACAAATAACACACCAGGAATCGTAGGAGCATATCGTTCTAATGGAGCATCATATGGAACGTCTTTAAGAAAAACCCAATCCATATTTCCAACAAGACCCTGTATGGATGGACCAAACGATACACTAAATCCAAATACAAACCACATGACACTCAAAAGTGCCAAACCAAAAAAGATCTGCATAAAAATTGAAGCCGTATTCTTTTTTCGTAATAGTCCTGATTCAAACAAACCAAGTGCAGGAATCATTAAAAGTACTAAACTTCCTGCAACAAGCATCCACGCGGTATCTCCAGAATCAAGAACCATGTAAGAGAATTAAATTTAAAATTAATAACTTTGGTCAAATTTGACTATCAATTGATTACCAGTTGGTTATCAAAAAGTGAAATTATATTTGTATAATTGATATTATGATAACTAAATGCTCAAAGTAGAAGTGATTCTTGGACAAAATGATGTTGTGGCAATAAGTGAAGGACTAAAAGAAATTGGAGTTGGAGGACTATCAGTTTCCAAAATAAGAGGAAGGGGAAAAAAGCCAGGTCCAGAAATTCATGCATCAAAAGGAAGTGAAATTTTTGTGCCACAATTTACTGACAAATACAAATTGGAAGTTGTAGTTTCAGACATAAAAGAAGACGAAGTTGTAAGTATTATTCGAAAGAATGGAAGAGTAGGCAAAGTTTTCATATCACAAATTCTGCGTGCAGTAGACATTGAATCAGGTAATGAAGGCGACGAAACAATCTAGAGAAATAATCATGAATATACGTAAAAGTAAATTATTCCACAGAGAAAAGATGCAGCCACTAACAGCTAAAGATTACATAAAAGTGATCATAATTGTAGGAATCATAGTCATACCATTGGTTATTGGATTATCTGTATGAAAATATCTAAAATTTTTATTGTAAAACTAGTGCTTGCGGTAGTTGGCATGACTTTAATTGGTTTGTATTTGTTTTTACCAATTATGTGATGATTAAAAATCTCCAAAATTATTTCCATAAATAATTGTAGGATTTTTTAGTTGTTTTTCTAAAATAGGGAGAAATTTCATAACACAGTAATTTACAAAATCACTAAAAGACTTTATCCTGTAATCAGTTCGAAGTGTTTCTTTATTTTCTTCATATATTACTTGGAGTTTATGTAAAGTAAATTTTTGTAGTGGAATAAATCTTCCACGTTTGGGAAATTGTTTTGATTCTGCTTTTTCTTCAGTATGGATTTCCAAGTCTTGTTGTCCATCAAGCGTTTCCATATCTACTACTTCTTCCATTTCTGAAACAAAAATTTTCCCCACATGATTTGATGACAAACCAGAATTTTTTGAAATCATTTCAACTACTTTTCTTGCGTCTTTATCTGATACTACTACTTCGATTTTTGCTAAAGGTATTGATTTTAGACCATTAAAACCTACCCCCTGCGGTCCTTTCAATTTGTCGTAAACATTACTGTCATCCAAGTTTCGTTTATCTATAATATATGTCCCTACAGCAGTAAGATGAGTTTTAATTGTAGGAAAATTTCTTCGCTTGATTATGGCTTCAATTTTTTTCATAAAAACTATTGAAATTTTGTCTATTTATTTATCTAACTGATTATCAACACTGATTTCAAAGTTTGTTAATAACTGTAGTAATTGTTCTGCTCATAATTATTAATAATGTTGAGTGCAGTGCAATCAAAGGTTTATTTTTTATCAAGATATTATTAATTAATGAATAACGTTTAGAGTAAGATCGGTTCTAATCTAATAAACTCATCATCTTTCTGTCTTTACAAAATCTTTGAACTTTTCAAGATTGGAAATCTATGATTTAGTGGCACTAGTCTTTATTTTAGCGAGTCGCCTTTACAGAGGACTTTTCCCATAACCCTACTTTGGAAGTTTGGACAAACAAAACATTGGATAAATTGAATCTCCTTCTTTAATACCGGGCAATTCACAAATTCCTGCTTCATCTTTTTGAGCATTTTTGGACTAACTCCTTTGAGTTTTAATTTCCCTTTATCGTCCATCATACCTGAATCCTTTAACTCTGCCTTGATATCGTCTGGGAGTTTTTGTTTTGCTTCAGTTATCTCTATTACTACTTCGTATTTGTGTTCTAATTCTCCCATATTTGATTGAATTATTCTCTTTGATTTATTACTAGCGTTTTTAGATCTAAAAAAAGTTTAAACTTTAATACAATGCGTCTATTCCGGTATTAAATATCATAAATCATAATACAATATTATGAAATCTAAACCTGTTCAAATCTTTGAATATATTCAATCTGTAAAAACTTGGAGATTATTACAGACCGATTTGTCCATCAAACTAACATAAATGTAAGCGCGGCTTAATACCGCAACTAACAAAAAACTGATAATGATAAAAAATAATATCAAAAGCATTTTTGTAATGTCTGTGCTGATACTTTCAGCTTCAGGCATGATACAAAATAACGCTTTTGCAGCAACAGCTCCAAGCCTTGCAACAGCTAGCACTTTCGCGGTTCTGGCTGGCTCGGCGGTCACCTGCACAGGTGGCGGTATTGCTGGAGATGTTGGAGTATTTCCAGGTACTGCGATAACATTGACAGGTTGTCCAGTAAACGGAACGCAACACTCTGGTGATTCAGTCGCGAAACAGGCTCAGATTGATGCACTTGCTGCATACAATGACCTATTAGGCCAGGAATGCGATTACAATCTTAGTTCTACTCCGGTTACACAAACACTGACACCAGGAGTCTATTGTTCTCCGGCTGGAGTTACTATGACAGGCGTAACACTTACTCTTGACGCCCAAGGCGACTCGAATGCTGTCTTCATCTTCCAGATAGGGGCAGCACTCACCATGACAAGTAGCCAGATTCTCCTAGAAGATGGAGCTCAGGCCTCAAACGTCTTTTGGCAAGTAACCAGTGCCGCAACTCTTACAACGACCACTTTCGAAGGAACCCTAATTGCTAAAGACGGAGCCATCACGGCGACCGACACAACGGCAAACTGTGGATTGTTGGCACTGAATTTCGCAGTTACATCAACCAACAGTGTCATTACAGAATGTGGGGGTGATAGTGGAACAATCGATCCACAACCGGTCAATCTACCACTAACCACTCAAGAACGTATGACTGGTGGCGGCAGTGTATTTGATTCTAATAATAAAAGAATCACACATGGCTTCACACTTCAATGTGATGTAACCAATGGACCCAACAACCTTCAGGTTAACTGGGGCAAAGGTAACACATTCCACTTGGATACCTTGACATTGGCCATTTGCGTAGATGATCCAGCAATAGCACCAAAATCACCCACTGCAGACTTTGATACCTATGTAGGTACAGGAACTGGCAGTTTGAATGGTGTATCTGGAGCCACTGCAACATGGATATTTACAGATGCTGGAGAACCTGGTAAGAAGGATCATGCTACCATAATCATCACAGATGGCAGCGGTATAGTTCTATCCGTCTCTGGTAATCTTAACAACGGAAACCATCAAGCACACAAATAAGTTCTAACTTTCCCCTTTTTTTATTTTTCAACAAATCATAGTCATTACTTTAATATAATTAGTAATTTTTTTGCAAATTAGAAATCAATTGCTGGCAATTTTTGATGTTGAAGGAGTTTTATATGATGCAGAATATCTCCCAATTCTTGCAGAAAAACTCAACAAAGAAGACGAAATTTGGGAAATCACAAAACAAGGTATTCAAGGTGTGATTAATTGGGAAGATGGTCTTAAAACAAGAATTGAGGCATTAAAAGGTCTTGATTATACCACATGCAAAGAAATTGCTGATGCATTACCGATAATGACTGGTGCAAAAGAGGCATGTAGAATTCTAAAGGCAGCAGGATGGAAATTAATGGCCATCTCCGGCGGCTTTACCATAATGACTGACAGATTACAAAAAGAACTGGATTTGGATTATGTCTTTTCAAATGAATTAATCTTCAAAAATGGAAAGCTAGATGGCGTAACATTACATGTTGATTCTGATAAATCAAAGTCAGCTAAAATCAAAATTGCTGAGTGGAATGAAAAAAAAGAAAATATCATATGTGTTGTAGATGGTGCAAATGATATTAAATTATTTGATATTTCTGGTCTAGGTATTGCTTATCGAGCTCAAGACGTGGTAAAAGATTTGGCAACTGCTACATTGGAAGAAAAAGATCTTTCAAAAATACTTGATATTATAAATAAACACTATCATCTAACACTGGAAACTACAACCACTGCATAAACAATATCTTACCGTATTTTTACACCTACTGTAATTGCAAATCATTCCAATATACATAGAAAAAGAAATAGGACCTGATGATGATATATCTAAACTAATAATTGATTCAGAAGAAATTCATAATGGCGATATTTTAATTATTGCTCAAAAAATTATCTCAAAACAAGAAGGTCGCATAATTGAACTGTCTTCTGTGGTCCCTTCTTTATTGGCAGAAGGCATTAGCTCCGAATATAAAAAAAATCCTCGTATTGTGGAATTAATTCTAAATGAATCAAAACAAATCATACGAATGGAACATGGAATATTAATTGTTGAAACAAAAAATGGATTTATCTGTGCAAATGCTGGTATAGATGAAAGCAATGTTAAAAATGGATTTGTAACATTACTTCCTCTAAACTCTGATATATCTGCAGAACATATTCGTAAGGAAATTCTAAAAAAAATAAACAAATCCGTATCTGTTATTATTGCTGATACATTTGGACGTCCATTTAGAATGGGGCAAACTAATTGCGCTATTGGAATTTCTGGTATGAGCCCCATACTTGATTATGCTGGAACAAAAGATACTTTTGAAAAAACATTGCGCATTACTGCAATTGCAATTGCTGATGAACTTTGTTCTGCTGCAGAACTAGTAATGAAAAAAGCAACAAACTGTCCTGTTGCAGTTATACGT
>JAICOU010000058.1 GCA_025930495.1 Nitrososphaeraceae archaeon | reverse complement strand
TAACAACTATTCTTGCAGTTTTTACAAGAATATGACCATCATTCTCTGATAAATTATTGTAATCTTTCATTTACCTTACCTACAAACTCTTGCAGATTTTTAATATGTGTACCTTCCCAGTATACCTGACTGCAGCACTTGCATCTCCAAAACTTGTCATTTAACTTTAAAACTCCCTGAGGGATTTTTTCTTTGATGATTTCTTTGTCAACTGATTCAATTAATGAATTACATTTAGGACATCTTGCCGTATTTCCATTTATTTGAATTCTTTTCAAATTCACATCATTAATTATTTCAAAAAACTGCTCAAGCTCTTCTTTTTTTGTGATGTGGATTGATCTTATGCCTAATTTCTGTGCTTTTTTAATTAATTCCTCATCCTTTGAAATGATTATTCTTTTTTCTTTTTGTGCACTATCAATTAATTTTTCATCATCTATATTGAAAAAATATTGTGAATCATAGCCTAGCAGTCTTAACTTTCTTGCAATATTTCCCAACATGGCGTCTACAAAAAACGTTGGCTCATCTTCTGTTTTAAGAGGCATCTCCTACACCTACTTCTGTAATCTGACTTGCTCCTGCTGGAAGAGCACGAACAAAATCATCTATGTTTATTTTCTTTGTAATCTCTTCTTCCAGTTTTAAAAATTCTAGTCTGATTTTTTTTGCACTATCTACCATTTCTGATCCATGTGGCTCAATTATAGCATAACAAATAGAATTTTTTTTAATAGGTTCAGGAGGACCACATGTCACAACATAGTTATCTCCCTGTGGTATTATTCCAACAGCCAATTTGAGAGTAGATATCTTGACAAAATTTCGTTGTCCTTCTATGCTAAATGATCCTTTTGGAAGAAATTGCCCAGTTGGAGCTGATTTTTTGACTTGTTCTGGTTCTACCCAATATGCGCTAACACCATACATGCCTTCTCTCCATGCTCTGCTAAAACAAACAGTTGCATGAGCAACTTCATTCAAACTGGCTGTAGGTGGATTTTCTGCATCCTTTAGAATGAAAAAAGGAGATCCAAAAATATCACCATGAAATATCTTGTCATTTTTCCCCAAATGTTTTCTTACTACAGCAGAATTTGACGGAGCATCTCTACCACCTATTGCAAGAATTCCATCTGATGTGAAAAACCATCTATATCTTTCATACCAATTCTTTTTTCTAATTTCTGCAAATGAAACTGAATCTTTTTCTGTTTCAGCTTTATTTTGTAACTTTGCTAATTTTTTCTGTGTGTTAATTTTAATTTGCTCAATTGACTTTATTGCACCTGATTTTCGTTTTGCCTCATTAAATAATACCGATGCAATTGATTGCAATGAAGACTGTGAGTTTATTTTTATCTTTTCATCAACAACTATGATAAGTGTAATTCCTTTCTCTTTTGTCAATTTAGAATTATGAGTTGCCAAAATCTCCAGAGTCCTTGAATCTTCAATTGATGTAATACCTTTTGAGATCATCTCAAAAAGTGAATTTGCAACATTAGTTATGTGGTTTGATTTTTCTTTTACTGTCTCTATTGCTTTTTCTTGCTCTGCTAGCTGATTTTCAAGCTCTTTTATCTTCTTATCAGAGCCACCAGTTTGAATTGATTTACCTATTTCTACAAGATTTTCTGTAAAAACAGTATCCAAACCTTCAATGAAGCTATTTACAACAGTACATTTGTCATCTATTTTTCCTAGTCTGACAGGAATAATTTCTGTTTTTTCATTTCTGATAATTACTGGTTCATGTTTACCTGTAATGACATTTGTAACAATAGTTTTTGTCGTATCATAGAGTTTCTTTATCTGCTCAGATGTTAGATTATTTCCTGTACACTTTGTATCTATGTCAGATATTTCAAATATGCCTTCGACATATTTTTTTGGCAATCCCAATGTTCGTCCAAGCCATTTTGCTGCAGCCAAATCTGATGTCTTTAGTTCTTCAAAGTCTGACTCTGTTACCTTGATTACATCCAAACCATTCAGAGGTGGTGGTTCATACACTAAACCCACACCAAGTTTCCTGTGTCTTACATCAATAGAATGCTGCAATGCTAGAATCTTCATCTCATTATTACAAAGCAAAATATTTCCTTCGCCAAAAAATTCACCAACAATTACAAATTCTTTATCAAATCCAGCAAAAGTAAAGTATGCAATTCTTTCTGATGCGATCTGTTCTATTTTTTTTAGTTTTAATCGTAACAGATCACTTCGTAATCTTTTTAGTAATCTGTTTGGCTCCATTTGCTCAATTTTTACAGATGTTAACCAAACACCAGACGTAGATATCATCATAAATATATCTGGTTTTTCAGTATGATGAAGTTTGAATAATATACTGTCTTTTGTCACACCATAGATGTTACTTACATAGTAGTCCTGTGCTGTCTCTGAAATTTGATTCACTAAATAACAAAGTTCTATTCCTGCAAGAGTCACAACAATCTATCCTGTATCTGAAATTATACTCTTACTCTATTTTATGCTCGTTTTGTGACCAAAGATTTTAAACAAGGCTAAGTGGAGTCAACCTAGAAATTTACTTGGCAAAATTCAAAAAAAAGAAATCTGAACCTACGCCTGATCCTAGAGATCCTAAAAAAGAGTCAATTAAAGAGGAAAATAATGAAATTCCAGATACAGAATCAAATAATTCTGAGTCTCCAGAACCTATAGAAACTCAAGCAGGAAAAAGTGAAAAAGACAAAAAATTAGACAGACTGTTTTGGTTAAGGGTTGCTTTTGCAGTAATTGCCGGTACTCTTGCAACTTTTATCTTTGAAGATATTCAGGGAGAAGAGAGAAGATGGGCATCA
Source organism: Nitrososphaeraceae archaeon (assembly GCA_025930495.1). Classification (GTDB taxonomy): domain Archaea; phylum Thermoproteota; class Nitrososphaeria; order Nitrososphaerales; family Nitrosopumilaceae; genus Nitrosarchaeum. The sequence continues at coordinate 4,519 of JAICOU010000058.1, read as the reverse complement.
ATTGTATTTATGATAATTATATTCATCGTAACTATATTCATTGCAAAATCAATGAAGATGCAATTACCATCATCTGATAGAAAAAAGATTGTAACACAAGGAATAGGAAGTTATATTTTCCTATACTTATTTGTCTGGATTCTAACATATACTATAGTACATGCTGGCACTGTCTCGACTGGTATTATTCCAATATCATAACAAATGTTGGTCTTGATTTATGTGGAATTATAAAACACCTGGAATTCCTGATGATGCCTTTGAGCGTTCTGAGAACGTACCAATAACAAAAGAAGAAGTACGAGTTATTCAAATTAGTAAAGCAAGACTTTGTCCAGGGTATACTGTATATGATATTGGATGTGGAAGCGGCTCAATATCAATTGAAGCTGCAATTCAAGTCGAATCAGGCAAAGTATTTGCAATAGACTATGATCCTAATGCAATTGAATTAACAAAGAAAAATATTGAAAAATTTGGATTGACAAATATTTCTGTAATTACCGGTAATGCCAAAGAAAAGATACCTGAACTTGATCAAGCTGATGCCATATTTATCGGAGGAACTGGAGGTGATACAGAAGAAATTGTCAAAATATGCCAAAATAAACTTAAATCTGGAGGAAGAATTGTTATCGGAATCATCTTAATTGAGACTTTATACTCTGTCTTGCAAACCCTTGAGAAATTACAATTTAATTCAGTAGATATTACACAAGTAACCATCTCTAAGAGCAGAAAGACCTCAACAGGTACCATGATGCTTGCTAGAAATCCAGTCACAATAGTTTCTGCAACAAAAATCTAATCTAGATTTTTAATTGGGAATAAAACTCTATTTTTCATGCCTGAATTAATCGGAATAGGAGTAGGTCCTGGCGATCCTGAATTACTTACAGTAAAGGCTGCCAAGGCAATTCAAAATGCCGATACCATAATGTGTCCTTCTTCAGATGAAGACAAACCAAGCATCGCATTCTCTATTGTATCTTCACTAATTGATAAATCAAAAAACCAAGAGATCATAAAATTGATCTTTCCAATGACAAAAGACAAAGACATTCTTGAAGCAACATGGAAAAAAAATGCAAAGATTATGGCTGAAAAAGTTTTAACAGGAAAAAATGTTGTCTATCTTACAATAGGCGATCCATATCTGTATAGCACTTGGATCTATATGCATAAAGACATTAAACTAAATTATCCGGAAATTAAAATCAGTGTAATTCCAGGAATCGTCTCCATGTTTACATTTGCTGCCAAAGTTGGTATTAGCATTGCAGAAGGCGCAGAAAAAGTTGCAATAATTCCATCGTGTTATGATTTGAGTACGGTAAAAGAGATTGCAAAACATTCTGACACAATGGTTTTTTTAAAAGATGGCAGATATTTTGATAAAGTAATTGACTTGCTAAAAGAATCTGGATTTCCTGATGATTCTATTTTTGCAATTGGGCAAGATCTTGGAACAGAAAATGAAATTATCAGAAAACTCACACTAGGAGAAGTAAATAATGGAACCCTAACTACAAAATATTTTTCAATCTTGGTGGTAAAGCGTGTCTAGAGTTTATTTTGTCGGATGCGGCCCAGGCGATCCAGAACTAATTACAATCAAAGCCAAAAAATTAATTCAAAAAGCAGACATTGTAGTTTACTCAGGATCTCTAATTCCTCCTCCAATTCTAAAATTATGTAAAAAAGGTGAACTACATGATGCATCTAGTTTGGTTAGAGAAGAAATCTTTGATTTGCTTTACAAAAACGCAAAGAGTGACAAGCTAGTTATCAGATTACATGATGGTGATCCATCAATTTATGGAGCAATAAAAGAGCAAATAGATCATCTCGAAAAAAAAGGAATTGAATCTATAATAGTTCCTGGCATTACTGCATTTTTAGCCTCAGCTGCTGCACTAGGAATTCAACTAACACTTCCAGGTGTAACTCAAACCATTATTGTAACTAGAGCAGAGTCTAGAACCAAAGTACCAAAGAGAGAAAAAATCTCCGAGCTTGCAAAACACAAAGCAACTTTGATTTTTTACCTTAGTGTTCATTTACTTTCTAATATTGTAAAAGAAGCAGTTGCCGGTGGATACAAAAAATCTACACCTGTTGCTGTAGTGTATAGAGCAAGCTGGAATGATCAAAAAATTATCAAAGGAACACTAGATGATATTGTAAAAAAAGTCAGAAATGAAAAAATAACTAGAACTGCAATTGTAATTATTAGTGATGTGATTGATCCAAAAACTTATGAATATTCAAAACTATATGATAAGAAATTTAGTCATGGATATAGAAAGGCAAAAGTTACGTAGACAAAAAACTTACTTTATTTCTTATTCCAAGTTTGTGTAGTTTCTTTTCAAAATTTTTTACATTCCCTGACGTAAAAATCTTTATTGTATTTTTCTTTGATTTATTTTTTTTAATATTTGCAACAACTTTATGTGCTATAATATATGCAGGGTCAATAAATTTTACTTGAGGAAATTCTGAACTTAACAATGATCTTAAAAATGACAAGTGTGTACTTGATAAAGTAGCTACATCTATATTATTTGTAAAAATATGACAAAGAGTTTTTTTAATAATTTTTTTACAATATGCTTTATCTGTAATGAATTTATTTGATTCTACAAGATCTACTAATACAGATGAGTTTATTTTATGAATTTTTTTGTCTTTTGAAAAATTAAATTTTTTTATGTAACTTGCCATACTTTTACTTTTAATTGCAGCTCTTGTTCCAAGTATTGCAATGTTTTTTGTCTTGGACAGCATTATAGCTTCTCTTATTGGTGGATTTACTCCAATTACTTTTTTGTTTGTAATTTTTACCATCAAACTTGGAGTGTTTGATGCCATTACAATTAGATCTGGGGAAAAATTTTCTTCTAATAGTTTTATTGTTTGTTTTATGATTGTATCTAATTGTCTTTTTGATTTTTTTCCATATGGAAAATTTTTCTGGTCTGCAAAATAGATAATCTCTGATTTGCAGATCTTTTGTATTGCCTTAATTATTGATAATGAGCCCAGCCCAGAATCAAAAACTGCTATCTTTACCATGATTTGTTGAATTTGTATCCAGAATTTAGTTTGTTAGCTAAATTCACTCTAAAGTTTATCTAAATTCACTCTGTCCATTAAGAGATAATTTCTAAATCACCTGACATGCCAAACTTCGATAAGACTTGGGCTCGACAAGAGTCACCAGGTGTAACCGACAAACTCCGTGAGACAATAAAACCTCAAGGTGCATTAAAACCACGAATCCAAACCGCAGTAAACAAACTACAAGTCCAGATATCAAAAATGGACTCTATGCTTGGAAAACTGCATGAAAGAGACGCGCAACTCTTCCAGAGAGTCGTGACTGCAATGCAGCAACATGATACCAGTACAAGCAGAGTTTTGTCAAACGAATTAGCTGAAATTCGTAAGGTTACAAAGATGCTCGGCAATGCAAGAATGTCATTGGAACAAGTCCAATTAAGACTGACAACTATTCATGATCTAGGCGATGCTATGGTAGCAATCGGCCCAGCGATGTCTACAATGAAGGGATTGAAGTCATCACTAGGAAGATTCATGCCAGAAGCAGACTCGGAATTGAATTCCATGACACAGACACTCAATGGTCTAATGATGGACTCTTTAGCAGGAGACTCATTTAGCATGGAGACTGGCGCTTCAAGTGAGGAAACCGAAAGAATCCTACAAGAAGCATCTGCAGTAGCAGAGCAACAGGTTGGAGACAAATTCCCATCTGTACCAACACCAACTGGACTATCGTCCCAATCCTCGACTTCTACATATTAGAATTTAGGAAAGACGACTGTCACTTTTTATTTTATTTTAAACAAATACTTGGCGTATATCTTTAAAAATAAAACTGATAATGAATATTCAAAACTATGCGACAAAGACTTTAGCTCTGGCTAAAGAAAATAAATAAAAAAAATAAGGATTTTTTCTAACTGTATAGATCTGTACCATCAATGGTGATATCCCAGTTGACAGTTAACTGATCGTTTGTATTCATGACTACTGTAGATGGGAAGTTCTTCAGTGCAAATGTTGAAGTTGTTCCGGATGTTGTATTGAATAGGCCTGCTTGGTTAACTGAGTTTGCTGTTACTCCACCCCAAGTAAATACAGTTGATATTCTTTGAACTGCAGGAGCACTATCTGCTGTTGCATTTGTGAATGTACCCAATGTTCCGGTAACTCTACTTAATCCGTTATCTGCAATTTCACCATTCAATGCTATTTGACTAGTACTGCCACTAAGAGCTGTACCATTACCTACTCCTATTACATTGTATGGACCTGGAGTTGTATCAGTACATCCAGTATTATATCCAAATAATGCAGCGGCAGTACAGTTTCTTCCATCATTGACTATGGCGTTATCAGTTTGCATGTATGCACGAATGTTTCCATCTTTGTCAGTGTGTATAATCTCAATATGTCCAGTAATACTTCCTCCATCCATTGTGGAAGCAGG
>JAICOU010000027.1 GCA_025930495.1 Nitrososphaeraceae archaeon | reverse complement strand
TCTTTTTCATCTTTGATTATACGAGAATTGTAAAATGGTTCAGTAGATGATTTTATTGTAGGAATGGATTTTTTGAGAGATGTCATTATAGAATAATTTTGGCAATCAGTGCAAACTTTCTTTTTTTTGATTTTATTAGTTAATGAATAAATCAAACCTGTGCCTCGTTCGGCTGTAATTATATCACAATTTTTCGATTCTTCTTTGACACGACCAACTTCAAGTTCTGGAGCAATTATGGTAGTTTTTCCTCCTCTTTCCAACATTCCAATAGCTTCACCCCAAAATCCAGTCATGTAAAATAAGTTTTCAGGTTCAAATGTGACTAGTGTATCACAGTCGATCTTTTGAGCGAATTTGAGAAGATTGTTTCTTCGTTCCTTCACAAAAAAATATCATATCGTTTCTCAATTTATGTATGATGTAAAGTTTGTATAATGGAATTTTGATTTTTATGATTGTGACAGAAGAAAAAAAGAAAGTGGTTGCTCTATTGTCTGGTGGTCTAGACAGTCAGCTTGCAGTAAGAATGATGCAAGAACAAGGCTTTGAAGTTTCAGCTGTTGCAATAAAGACCCCTTTTTGTGATTTTGATTGTGGTAGAGGTTGTGGTTTTGAGATTAGAGAAAGAGCAGACGATCTTAATGTCAATCTAAAAACAGTATATCTTGGTGATGAATACATAGAGATGTTAAAACATCCAAAATATGGAATTGGTGCTGGATTTAATCCATGTATAGATTGCAGAGCTATGATGTTTAATGCTGCAAAAAAACACATGGATGAGATCGGAGCTGAATTTATAATCTCAGGAGAAGTGTTGGGACAAAGACCAATGAGTCAACATGGTCCTGCATTAAGAACTATTGAAAAAGAATCTGGTCTTGTAGGAAAAATTGTTAGACCATTATCTGCAGCATTACTTCCAGAAACAGATCCTGAAAAAAATGGATTGATTAAAAGAGAAAATCTTGGAATGATTAAAGGAAGAACTAGAAGAGCACAACTAGATATGGCAAAAAAATATGGAATTGAAAATCCACCAAATGCAGGTGGAGGATGTCTTTTAACTGATCCAACATTTGGATTACGTGCAAAAGATTTGTTTGCACATACTGAAACTCCTACAATAAATGATATAGATTTGTTAAAGATTGGAAGACATTTCAGATTCGATGAACAAACTAAATTTGTTGTTGGAAGAAATAAAGATGAAAATGAAATGATAAAGGCAATTGCGTTACCTGGGGATATTTTATTTCATGCTCGTGATTATATGGGACCGGTTTCAATTTTACGTGGAAAAAATGCAGATGCGCATGTGAAATTTGCATCTTCTATTACCTTAAGATATTCAGATGCACCAAAAGGAGAACAAGCATTAGTTATTATCAATAAGGATAACATACAAAAAGAAATCATTACACAACATGCTGAGGAAGAGTCCTACATTAAATTTAGAATTTAGGCATGAAATTTTTTTAAAATTAGTTAAAACTAAGGAAGAGTTTTTGAATGGGTAGATCGCATTTTACTCAAGGATGCAAAAACAAGAAAATCCCACCTATTTGAAAGCCATCACTATACGAGATATTAGTGATGTACATTCGATAAAAGAAGACATCAAAAAAGAGATGATTTTGATTCTTAGAGTAACACCGTTGGCTCAAAAAGATGTGGAACAACTTCGAAGAGTAGTCGAGGAATTGTATTCTATTGCAAAAACTGCAGGTGCAGATATTGCAAGATTAGGTGAAGAAAGAATTATTGTAGCACCATCTAGCATCAAAATCTGGAAACCAGAATACGATCTAAAATAGTTTTATTGCTTCTTGAACTTGAGGATAATGAGCTGGAACTCTAAACATTCTTCTGATATTCATTGCCAAGTTTTCTGATTTTCTTCGTTCTCCGTGATTTACAAGTACTCTACGGAGTTTTGGTCTAAGTCTTTGGACAAAAGACATTAGTTGGTTATAGTCACTGTGTCCACTGAATCCATCAAGTTTTTCAACGCTACAATTTATTGTAACAACTTCAACTTTTCCTTCTTTACCTAGCATAGTAACTTGTTTTGAACCATCTAAAACTCTTCTTCCCATAGTTCCATTAACCTGATATGAAACAAACAGGACCTTGTTCTTTTTATCAGGCGCAATATTTTTGAAATATTCTAAAACAGGTCCACCTTCTAACATTCCAGATGTTGCCAAAATAATACAAGGTGAGTTATCTCTCATTGGTTCTTCTCTTGCATCAGCATGTTCAATATTTGTAAAGTATTCTGAATCAAACGGATTATCGTCAGTTTCCAAGATTTTTTGTTTTAGTTCTCTAGCTAGGTATTCAGGATATGCTTCATGAATTGCTGAAGCTTCTGAAATCATACCTTCTGTAAAAACAGGTGCCTCAACCATTTCACCAGATTTCATGTAATGATCAATTACCATCATGATTTCTTGAGCACGCCCAACTGCAGGAATAGGAATGAGAACTTTTCCTCCATCGGCAAGGGTATTGTTTACTGCGTTAATGAAAGCAGATTCTACCTCTTGTCTAGTTGGTTGAATGTCTTCTTTTGCACCATATGTGCTTTCTATCAACAGAGTTTCTACTCTGGGAAAATTCCAGCTTGCTGCTTCAAATAGAATACTTTTTCCAAACTTAATATCACCAGAATAAACAAAATTATGATCACCATTACCAATGTGAAAATGACATAGTGCAGAACCCAGAATATGACCTGCATTTGCAAGAACCAATTTAATATCAGGAGAAATATCTGTAACAGTACCATATGGTAAAGTTATTGCCTGTTTCATGATTTGTTTTACATCTCTTTCTGCATACATTGGTGTTCTACCTTGTGCAGCAGCAACTTTGATTGCATCTAATTGAATAAGATTCATCATTGGGAGTGTTGGTTCAGTACAATAGATTGGTCCCTTGTAACCAAATTTGCATAGGGCAGGTAAGAATCCAGTGTGATCTAAATGTGCATGGCCAATTACTATTGCATCAAGCTCATCTAATGTAATATCAAGAAAGTCTAATCTAGGAAATGAATCCATTGGATGTTTTGCACCGGGATTAATACCACAATCTACTAGAATTTTACTTTCAGGAGTAGATAATAACATACAAGATCTTCCTACTTGGCTAAAGCCACCAAGAGTTATGAGAGATACTTCAGATTTTTGTACTAGTCGAGGTCGAAATATCTCATCTCCAATTTGCTTGAATTGTTTACTTCGTTCAGCAGATGTAAGTTTAAGATTTGCATTTATTGTTTGAATAGTACGTGATGGTATAGTGGTGGCTTTTCTTATACGTAACTTCCAACCAATTCTTTCAGTTATTTCAGCATGGTTGAATTCTTTTGCATCTCTTTGTAGTAACCAAGGTCTTTTAGCTTCAATTGAAACTTCGCCTGTTGCAGTATCAAAGAACACTCCTTGAAAATTTGCCTCTTTTGGAATACATTCTGCTAGAATTTTTCTTGCCTCTTCTTCTGATTTTCTAATAGATTCATCGGTTCTTACAACAATTCTTTTTTTTATTATATTAACAAGATTCGAAATTGTTTCGTTGTTTTCCATTAGATAACGTGGTGCATTTGTATACAGAGCAATTCTTGGTCCTTCGTATTCTATTTTTGTTACCTGAGCTTCTTTGGGTATACTTTGCAGTATGGTGGCCATCATGTTTTGGCTAGGAGGTAATTCTTTTTGTTGCTGTTTTCTTTGCATTAAATCACTAAAGTTCGATGATTGATTTCTTTTGTTCATCAGTCAATAGACGGAATCCGTCTTTATCCATTACCGCGATGTTAATTCCATCGCCAGTACCAATGTTTCTAACTATTGCGGCTTTTACTGCTCTTAGAGCTATTTTTTTTGCTTCTTCTATTGTTAGATCAGATCTATATTCTTCTTCTAACAAACCATATGCGACAGGAGAACCGCTACCTGTTGTCACATAAGATTTTTCTTCAACTGAACCAAACATGTCGATATTAAATAATGCAGGCCCATTTGCATCATAACCACCAACAAGAATATCTGCCATAAACGGATAACCACGATTTTGATGAAATATGAGAGAGCAAAGTCTAGCTAGTGAATGAATTGAAATTGGTTCTTGTTTTTCAACTCTATGAAGATTTGAATGATAACGAAGGATATCTACTATGTTCTGAGCATCAGCTACTCCACCAGCTAAAGTCAAGCCTGCGTGTTCATCAATTTTTTGAATTTTCATAGTGTTATTGTTTGCAATAAAATATCCAGCACTAGCTCTCATATCGGCACATAATACGACACCGTCTTTAGCCTTGATACCTACAGTGGTAGTCCCATGCAGAATTTTTTCTTCAACGTTATTTGACAAAATACACCTATTAGAGATAATAAGAAATGCATGACACCCTTTTAAATAACTTTTTGTTCTGTTGAAATGATAAATAATGACAAAAAGTCATGATCGCATGCAGTCGCATACGATGGAATTACCTAGGCTCATTGAGATCGGGGAGAAAAATATAGGTGATTTTGGAAAATTTGTAAATTCACTCAGTAAACCTAAAAGAATTTCGCTGATCAGCGGAACAAATGTAAAGAAGATTATTAAGAAAAAAATTGAGGATTCATTAAAATCTAACAAAATAAAATTTGTTTGGCATACATCTAGTGACAATACAATTACAGCTATTAATCAAATTCAAAAAGATGTAAAAAAAGATCAAAGTGATTTGATTGCAGGTATTGGAGGAGGTCGCTCTGTAGATACGGCTAAAATGATCGCATACAATCTTAGCAAGCCATTTGTGAGTATGCCAACAGCTGCATCACATGATGGAATGGCAAGTCCCTTTGTTTCTGTGGTCAGTGATAAACCACACTCAATTGTTGCATCCGCACCATTAGGAGTCTTTGTAGATATTGATATTATACGTAAAGCTCCTGCAAAACTGTTAGCAAGCGGTTGTGGAGATCTTATTGCAAATATCATAGCAGTTAAAGATTGGCAATTAGGACATGAAAAAACTGGGGAATATTATGGTAGATATTCTGCAGATTTGGCGTTGATGAGTGCAAAAATAGTTATGGAAAATTCAAGTTATTATGCCAAGAATGGACTTGATGCAAGGATAATTGTTGAAGCATTGATTAGTGCAGGAGTTGCATCATGTATTGCAGGTAGCAGTAGACCATGTTCAGGAGCAGAGCATCTTTTTTCTCATGCTTTAGATAAGATTGCACCAGAAAAAGGACTTCATGGAGAAAAATGTGGTATTGGATCTATTATGATGGCCAAGTTACAAGGTCAAGATTGGAAAAAGATTGCAAAAACTTTGAAAGATGTTGGTGCACCTACTTCAGCTAAACAAATTGGATTAAAATCAGATGAAATTGTTACTGCTCTTATGATTGCACAAGAACTGAGACCTGAAAGATATACTATTTTAAAAGAAATTGATATGACAGAAAGAAAAGCATTGAATCTTGCAAAGACTACAAATGTAATTTGACTTAGGCTGTTTTTGGTTCAGGTATTTTTTCTTCTTTTGTTTCAGTTTTCTTTGTCTGATTTTGTTTATTTAGATGTGTTTCAATAAAGTTGACTTTCTCCAAAGATGGAACAAATTTGAAAATATCTAATTGAATAAAATGCTTCATTATTTGAAGTCCATCTGCTCTCAATATCTCTTCAGGAATTGTAATGTTTACTTCTTTGTCCTTTAATTCAAATGTAATTTTAGAATCTTCTAATGGCAATCTATTTTTTAGAATTCCATCTACTTTATCATGTGGAGAATCAAGTGATTTTACTACATTAACATCATAAAGAATTGTTTTGCCTGCATATCTGTGATTGTAATCAATTTGGACTCTGCCTGAGCCAATAAATCTTATAATTCCTCTTTTGTTATCAACCTCAATTGTATCTCCTACAGAAACTTTTTCTGCGTCTTCACCAAGTTTTCTAATAGGAATCATTCTAACTTTACTAGAATCTCTTTCACCAAATCCTTTATCTGGCGTAACTTCAACAGTAAGTTTGTTTCCAACTGTTGTTTTAGCTAGTGCTTCATCTAATCCTTTGAGAACAGGATAAGATACTTCACCAATTGAAACAAGTTTTGGTTGATATTTTACATTTGGTTCATGAATAGAATGTTTTTTTGCATCTTCTTCAATAGTGGTATCAAAAATCTCTTCACTGTCTTTAACTTTAGCAGTATAATCTATTAGTATCAATGAACCTTTATTGAAAGTCAATGTGATCGGTCTCGAATTTCCTTATATTAAGTTAACATGGAATTATAGAGCTTTGAGTTTTTCTTCTGCTGTTTTAAGACCTGCTTGAGCATCTGTATCATATCCCATCATAGCTAATGTTGATGAAATTGCAGAAACTGTTCTCATTACATGATATTTGTTAACTTCGCCCATGCACCCAACTCTGAATACTTTACCTTTAAGATTTCCAAATCCTCCAGCAACTAATACTTTGAATTTTTCAGCTAAAGTATCTCTGAAAGTTTTGTCTTCTAAACCATCCAAGTAGTTTAATGCAATAATTGAGATTGAACGATCTTCTTTTTTTGCAAATGGTGTAAGACCAATTGCACTTAAACTAGAATATAGAGCATCAGAACAAACCTTATGGCGTTTGAATACATTTTCAAGTCCTTCTTCTAACATAATGGTTAATGCTTCTCTGTATGCATAAAGTAAAGGCAATGCAGGAGTAAATGGAGTATGTTTTGATTCTTCATAATATTTGAAATATCGTGCTAAATTGAAATACATTGTTGTGGGTTGATTTGCAATCATGTATTTTTTGGCTTTAGGACTAACAGATATTGGAGAAATTCCAGGAGGTGCAGCAATTGCTTTTTGTGCTCCAGTCATACATACATCAATGTTCCATTTGTCAACTGGAAGGTTAACACCTCCAAGTAGAGAAACAGAATCTACAACATACATTGCATCATTACGTGATGTTAAATCAGATATTCTATCAAGATAATTTACCATTGTTCCAGTAGAGGTTTCATTGTGAACTACGTAGAATGCTTTAACATCTTTATTATTATCAAATGCTTCTTTTATTTGATCAAAAGTTGCGTTTTCTCCTGGAGGAGTTTGGAGTTTTACTACATGAGCTCCTTGAGCTTCAATTAGTTCTGCAAGTCTACTACTAAATTCCCCATTAACAGGAATTATGATTTTATCACCTTTTTTTACAATATTTACTACGCTTGCTTCAACTGCTCCAGTTCCTGATGCAGATAAAGCCACTATATCATTTTGTGTTTGAAAAACCTGTTGTGTTTTTTCAACTACATCAGTGTACAATTCAACGAAATCATCACTTCTGTGATTAATGATAGGAGCAAGCATTGCTCTCATAACTCTATTAGGTACATTTGTAGGACCAGGAAGCATTGATAAATATTCCAATTTTTATCGCTAACGGAGTTTCTTATGGGGTTTATTTATAATTAGAGATTTTTCAAACGTTGTTTGGCACTAGTTTTAGACAAAAAAATTTTTGTTCCTTCAGGTACAAAATCCTCCCATGTTTGATCGCTTATTATCATAGCTCGAATATTTGTTCCAGAAAGAATATCTCTTTTAACAAATGGTATTGGTAGAACTTGAACATCACGTTTTGAATAAAGGTGTCTAGTTAATTCATCATTAGTAAAAACAATATCAAATTTTGGGACTAGTGTATCAATAAGTTCAATCCATTTTATGTGATTTTCTAAATCTGGAATAAAATAAATCTGAATTCTTTGTTTCATAGATTCATCAATTGACGATAGTATCATTTCCTTTCGTTCTTCAGCTGAAAAAGGGTTGTTTTTTTGTAAGGGTTTGTTGGAGCTACCTAATCCTATCCATAATTTATCAACTTTAGATAATGCAAAACGTAAAGCATCAAGATGACCTAAGTGAAATGGCTGAAATCTTCCTATTAAGAGTCCATTCATACAAAAAGATTAGATAATTTCTTTTTAAAAAACTATCATAAAGCGTTGAATAAGAGTAGAAACAGATGGATTTTCTAAAAATTAATGGTGAATTTGGTGAGGGTGGAGGACAAATAATTCGTACTGCAATAACATTATCATGTATTACAAAACGACCTATAATTATAGAAAATATTAGAAAAAATAGAAAGATTCCTGGATTAAGACCGCAACATCTTACAGCAATAACAATTCTTCAAAAAATTTGTGACGCAGATGTAGAAGGGGCAAAAATAGGATCAACAAATTTAAAATTTGTTCCAGGGAATGTAAAAAGTTGCAATCTAATAGAAGATATTGGAACAGCTGGAAGTATATCTCTAATACTACAAGTATTGATTCCAGTAGCAGCCATTTGTCAAAAAAAATTAAATTTAACAATCAAGGGAGGTACAGATGCTCTATGGAGTCCAACAATTGATTATACTCAATATGTCTTAAAAGAAGCATATTCAAGAATGGGAATTAAATTTTCAGTTAAATTAATCAAACGTGGTTATTATCCTAAAGGTGGAGGAGAAGTAAATCTAGAGGTATTACCATCTAGTGTAAAATCAATTTTATTATATCAAAGAAAAACAAAAAATATAAAATTACTTTGTTCATTTTCTAATTTACCAAATGAATTAATAAAAAAACAGATTGAAAATATTGAAAGAAAATTAACTGAAAGAAAATTTGTTGTTCAAACACAGATAAATGAAGAAAATGCAATTGATTCGGGAGCATCTTTATTGATTTTTAGTATTGATGAGGAATCAATAATTGGAATTGATTCAATATTTGATAAAAAAACTGAGAAATTTAATTTAGATTTAGAAAGTTTTACTGAAAATAATCTTGGTGTTGATGAACGTCTTGCAGATATGCTGGTATTACCAGCAAGTCTTACTAATGAAATGACAATTTTTAGAGTTAATAATATTTCAAAACATTTAGAGACAAATTTGTTTGTAACTTCAAAAATTACTGGCTGTAAATATGGTATAGGCAAATTAAGTGATGGTTTTGAAGTTAGGATAGAAGGTGTCTCAAACACCAGCATCAAGTAAAGACGCAAAAAATAGAATTGCTATAGATAAGACTACTGTTATTTCGCCAAGAATAATAATTTTTTTTCTTAACTTTTGAATTTGATGGGGTGACATTTGTTTTGACATTATCTTGTCTTCTACATCTTTTCGGATAACTCTTACATGTACTACATATGTAATAATTAACGCAATAACCAAAATTATCTTAATGATAAGAAAATTGCCATAGCTTGTAGCCATTAACAAATCAGGTTTACTCAAAAGCGCATGCGAATTGTATAAACCAGTACCTATGAGAATTATTAATGATGGAATAGCAATTTTGTTGAATCTTTTGCCGACTTTAATCATAAGTTGTAATCTTTCTTCAACAGAATCAAACATTGTTTTGAGAAGAGGTGAAAAAACAATGCCGATGAAAAGGGAACCACCTACCCAAATAGCAGCTGAAATAAGATGAATCCATAAAATTATTGCTTGTTCTAATGGAGTCATAACATACTGTGTTTCAAATCAAATATTATGTATTTGGATCTTGACAACCTTTTTTAGTTGTGCATAATGTGATATCATTGAATTGGGATTACAAAATAAAATAATATTATATGCTGCAATTGCAGGATTATTTGGAATGATGGGTATAATTGTATGGTATGCTAGTCTTGATAATCCAGAATTAGAACAAGTTGAAATTAAATTACTAAATGTTGAGGTTAAAGATGTTAATAAAATTGAAAATTCTGCTAAATTGGAAGTTACTTTTCTTGTAAAGAATCCAAGTCAAAAAACATTCACAGTCCCAATTATTGGTTATCAACTTTATGCAGATGATCAGTTATTGGGTTCGGGTCAATACTCTACTGAAGATATTGCAATGCCTGGTAGAGCAGTATTTTATTCAGGAGTAGAAATTCCTTTGAAAAATACATTTATTCTAAACAAATCAGATGAGAATTCTGAAATATATCAAGCAGTTTTGGATGGAAATATCACTAGTTTTAGTGCTGAAGGAAGTATAACCACAGAAACTTCTTGGAGTTTAGTTGAAAAAGCGTTCAAGACCTCAACTTAAGTTAAAAAAAGTGGGCCGAGTGAGATTCGAACTCACGATCACTGCCATGTCGGGGCAGTATCCTAACCGGCTAGACTACCGGCCCATTGAAGTAAAAGATTAGGTGCAGGCATTATTAACGTTTAACAAAAGAAAGGATTGAATAAAAAGAAGAAAGACGTCTAAGAGTTGTCAGAAGAATTTACCGATGAGGAAAAAAAAGGTCTCTACAAGGCAATTTACTCAAGGAGAGATGTCAGATCTCATTTTACCTCAAGATCTATCAAAGATGATGTTTTATCTAGAATTCTAAATGCTGCACACCATGCACCGTCTGTTGGTTTTTCTCAACCATGGAATTTTATTTTAATAAAAGATATCACTACAAAAAAGAAGATCAAGGATTCTTTTGAAGAAGAAAAAAATCGCTCATCAAAATTAGTTGAAGAACCAAAGAGAACAAAATATCTTTCATTTAAACTAGAAGGAATTTTAGAATCACCTATCAATCTATGTGTAACATATGATCCTTCAAAGTTTGGTCCATTTGTAATTGGTAGATCAAGTATTCCTGAGGCAGGATTGTATAGTGTATGTTGTGCTATTCAGAATTTGTGGCTTGCAGCAAGAACAGAGGGAGTTGGACTTGGTTGGGTCAGTATTCTTTCAAATGATACTCTCAAAGAGGTTTTAGAATTACCAGAACATGTTGTTCCAATAGCATATCTTTGTTTAGGATATGTAGATGAATTTGCACAAAAGCCAGATCTTGAAACAGCAGGATGGCTTCCAAGACTAGATCTTAAGGATGTGGTATATTTTGAGAAATGGCAAGATACAAAAAATGTAGGCTGGAATCAAATACAAGAAATGATCAAAACTAATCTTGATTACGCTTAAATAATTACAAGTATTTTTTTTGCTGGGCTTGTGGCGCAGAGTCATTTTAGACGCGAAACTTGGATAGCGCAGTAGCCTCCTAAGTTACAGGTCGAGGGATCGAAGCCCTCCAAGCCCGTTTTTAAATTTTGAAAAAGTATTGTTGTGATTTAAATACAAAGATAGATGGTCAAAATTATGAAAGTTGTAATAATTTCTGGAAGTCCTAGAAAAAATGGAAATACTCAAGTAATAATGAAATATATTTTTGAATATACAAAATCAAAAAATTCCGATACTAAATTGATTAATCTTTCAGATGGACAAATTGAATGCTATAAAGGACCAGAAGAAGAATACAATGAGCATACAAAAAATGCAGCTAATGATATCACGAATGCAGATGTTTGGTTAATTGGATCTCCAATTTACAATTCATTTTTTAGTTCAGCATTGAAAAATCTGTTTGAATATATTAATTATAAAAAAACTGAAGGTAAAGTAGCTGGCATGGCAATTTTAGCTTCAAGTAATATTGGATTTGTTGATGTTCAAACATTGATCACTCAATTATTATCATATTTCAGAGTAATTACTAATCCTAAAGCAGTGTTTCTCACTACAGAATCAATCTCAGAGAACACTATCTCAAATGACGATGACAAGAAAAGATTAAGAGAATTAGTAGATGAAACTTTGAAAATGGCTTCTAAACTACATCAAGATTAGGATATAGATATACGACCTTAAAGATTTTAACAGTATAACTACCATCAAAAATTTTAGTTATTTGTCCTTGATTTGAGTCAAGTACTCTGAATTTGTATTCATATGAACCGTCTTCATTGACTGGAGTTTGTGCAAAGTGGACAGCACCAACACTGTTTCCTGTAATGATTTCATTATTATCAAAAATCTGAATAATTACAGGATAATCATCCACGTGATTTGAGATCTTTCCTTCAACAAATCCCCATGGTAGTTTATTATCTTTAGAGATAGACATTTGAAGAGTTGTTTTTTCAATTCCCATAGAATTGTTAATTGGTGTAATTTCTGTTTGTGATTCAATTGGTTCAGCAAAAGAATTTGCATTAGATATAACAGTAGTAAATAATATTGATGCAACAATACTTGCAAACATAATATTTTTAGACATCATAGTAATTTCTTTATTTAATTTAAAAGATTTGTTGTAATTCATTTATGTTAAAACGGCAAGAGTCAAATATTAACATAACGTAGAAGTTATACTAGTGAATATGAAAAAAGATCCAACAGAATTATGTTCATGTAAATGTCATTACGGTGGTGCCGTAAGTTGTCCAAGTTGTAAAAATAATCATGGTATAGTATGTTGCCACTGTAAGGATTAACCCTATTTGTTTTTTGTTTTACTTCTAGAGGCTAACATCTTAAGATTAGCAAGTTCTGTTTTTAATGATTCAATTTGAACTAAAGTTTGTAGATTTGAAATTTCTTGATTTAATCTTTCAATTTCACTGTCCTTTAGTTTTACAGTTTCTTTGAGTTTGTTTAGTTCTACAGATAATTCATTTTGTGCTGTTTTAATGTCAGTGTGACTAACTTGTTTCCCATTTGATGTGTAAATTTGAGTGGTTTGTAAATTACTCAAGCTTTTTTTTTCGCTATGACTCACATGTGTGTTAGATTTATGCATGTAATCATTACTTTTTTGAGAAATCCAACATGCAAAAGTAAGGAACCATGTTATTGGTACAGCCATAATAAATACAAAATTTAGAATAGGTGCAAAATCTATAAAAAATGGCCATAGTCCTGTTAGCGTTGCCGCAAAGACTCCAGTAACCATTGTTGCTAAATGGTTTCCAAGATATCCCATAAATTATTTGAAAAATTCATTGTTTATAACAGTAATGCTGATATTAAAAATCGATATTAAGTAAAAAGAAAAAAGAGCCTAGTTTACTCGTCTTCAGAAGTGGATGTTTTAGGCATATCTGATTGTAAGATCTGGATTTTTTGTAGTAATTCAGTTCTCAAATCTCTTGCGACCCTTCTAACGGTAGGTCTTGGAACACCAAGTTCATCTACGACTTTGGTATAGATATCTTGTTTGTCAGTTACCCCTTTGTCAAGATAAGAATTAATTGCTTCTTTAATGATCGTGCTCTGGTTTGTACGATTCAACAGTTTCTAAATTTTAGTTGTTCTATATAAGACTATAACTTTTTGAAATGGTTTAATTTTTGATTTAACTATTAATAGTTAAAAAATATTTTATAATAAAATAATTATTCAATAATTAAATAATTATTTTATTAACGAAAAACGTACTGATTATTACGAATTTTTTAAAATACAATAATCAACTATAAAAATTTTAAATTATTTATTACAAAAAGACTCTTATGATAAGACTGTTGATAACCCCTGTTGAGTACAGCAATTATTGAAACTAACTTAGGAACAATTGTATTCAAATTACTTCCTGATTTGGCACCAGAAACTGTTAGAAATTTCGAGAAATTAGCAAGGGATGAATTCTATAACGGTACACTTTTTCATAGAGTTATTCCTGGGTTTATGATTCAGGGTGGGGACCCAAATACAAAGAGTGGAAATAAGAATACGTGGGGAACTGGAGGACCAGGTCATACAATTAAGGCTGAATTTAGTTCTAGATCACATCATCGTGGTATTGTTTCTATGGCTAGAGCACAGGATCCAAATAGTGCAGGTTCACAATTCTTCATTGTTACAACAGATAGTACATTTCTTGATAGGCAATATACGGTATTTGGGGAAGTAATAGAAGGAATGGATGTTGCAGATAAAATTGTAAATTTACAAAGAGATCGTAATGATTGCCCCCTTGAAGAGGCAAAAATGCTTCATGTTAAAGTGGAATAAATGAGTTCAAAACCAGTTATTTTTTTCGTAATAATGATATTCATAGTAGCTATTCCTACAGCTTATGCCCAAGGAATTTCTATTGGAGAAAAAGCAGAACAGAAATCAGTCGAAGTTGTAATTAGTTCATCAGATGAAATTCATGTAAAGCACGTAATTGCTTCGTCAAATTCACCCAGACAAGTAGAATTGATTGAGGGAACTGTAACCAATCTTATAGTTTCAGATGAAGAAGGAAAAGAAAAACAATTTGGAATTATTGGTGATAATGATGGTGTTATGATTAATCCATCACAAAAAAACATGATTGTAGAATATGATCTTGGAGATGTTCTTTTTCTAAAAGATAATGTATGGACTTGGGATTTTCTATATCTTGAAACAACTTCGTTTATAATTCCAAAAGAAGTGGATTTGATTTTTGTAAATAAGAGACCTGTGTATTTAGGTGAAAAAAATGGAATTTCATGTCATGGTTGTCAAATGATTTTAGAGTATTCTATTGATGAACCAAAAATATTAAAAAACATAAATTTGGAAGGTAAAGAATTTCTAATTGAGATAAGAACATTTGCAGAAATAAATCAGTTTAATTTTGATCAAACAACAAAAAGTATTAGTTTTGATGTTAATGGAGAAAATCAATTTGTAACAACAATAATTCCTCTAGAACTATTATCAAGACCATATAATGTATACATGGGAGATGAGAAAATATTTTTTCATGAATTTATCAATAATGGAACACATATTTGGCTTAACATGAGACCAGACAATTCAGGTAATGTATCAATTATAGGTACAATAGATATTAATGATGAAAAATCCACCATACAAAACAATCCTTCAACGTCAGTATCAAATGTAAGTCAAGATGAAATTGTCTACATTCTACTTGGAGTTGGTGCATTAATTGGATTTGTAGTTATGGTGATTATGATGAGAAAAAGGAGATCATCAGTAAATTCTAGAGAAATTCAAGAGGATAATACATGAACCATTTAGATAAATTTAATGTCTAAAATATGTGCCAATAATTGGAAAGATTAGTCTCCACTTGATCCACAAGAACAAAAACCATATTCATCAATTCTAACATTACAGACTACACATTTTTCTCCATAATCTACTTCCCAAGGCTCTTTTCCATACAGTTTAAAATGATCATTGATCTCAAGTGGGATTTCACGTTTCTTTCCCAATGATTTGTATATGTAAAACAACTATACATAGATTATCGGAGATTAAATTATGAAAATCGAATGTGGGTGTCACTGCATCAAATGTGGAAGTATAAATCTTGAATCAAATAGAGTTGGACAAATCGAAAAAGATGGGTATTTTGATATGCATCATACATGCAATGAATGTAACACTCATTTTGATCATTTGGAAGGAGAAATTTTTGATAATTGTAAAAAATGTCAGTATAAGACTAGTTAGATACTAAAGCACTTTGTACAAAATAATGTGCTCTGTTTTCTTTTGAATTTTTTAAAATTTCTCTGTTAGATGCCATTTTTGCTAAAGCTTTTGATACATCTAAAGGACTAGCACCCCAACCGTATTCTCTTAGTTGTTGAACAGTTTCTGTTACTGTTCTTGGGGAATCAAAAAATTTGCTGGTTTCCAATATTCTCAATTTTGTTTTAATTTCATGAGAGCCAATCGGTTTTGGCTCATTAAATTCTGGTTCATATGCTTCTGCATCATCCAAATATTCTAGACCGTATTGATTAGATTGTATTGATTCTTTTGATTTTGTAATTTCTTCATTTTTATTTTCATAGATAATTTTTGCTTGATTTGCGTGTATGTAATTTGAAATATTTGCAATAATTTCACCTAAAGTTTGATTATCAACATAGAAATCTCTAGAGTCAACCTCAATTTCATTCTCACCAAGCTTGAGTTTTATTCTAGCCATACTCATAAATTGAAATGTTTTGATTTATTCTGCTAGCTCTAATGAGCTTTAAGATTAGATCAAAACTTTTACACACATAAATTGGATTTTTTCCCTATTGAGTTAAAAAGCAATTTTGAGATGTCATAGCATGAGATCCTCAGTTAAGGGAATAATCATAATATTTGTTATAGGAGTGGGTCTTTTTGGATATTCTCAATATGCATCAGCCTCACAGATAGGCGTGACAATTACACAAAGTCATCTACTTGAGAAGAACGAAAAGGGTTCAACGTATAGTGTTGAGCTAGAATTTAGTAATCCTTCATTGTTGGTTTTAACAGCAGGTGAAACAGAGTTTTTTGTAATAGCAAATGATGAAATGATTGGAAAAGGAGATCTAGAATCGTTTGTACTTCCAGCATTAGGAAGTACTTCGGTGAGTGGTACTTTTCTTAGAGATTCTAATGTAGATTCACAAGTCTCAACAGTAAAGATAAGTGGAGTTACAAAGTATAATGTAATTTTTACAACTATTGATGTGCCTTTTGTGTTTTATCCAACAGAAGAACAGGCAAGAGAATTTATACATCCAAATTAGTTTTTTAAAGAATGTTAACTGTTTTTGGTTCAACTGCATTAGACACTATTAGAACTCCAAAAAAAACATTAAAAGATGTTCTAGGTGGAGCTGCAACGTTTGCAGCTATATCAGCAAGTAACTTTGTAAATACTGGATTAATAGCAGTGGTAGGAAAAGATTTTCCCAATGAGTATTATAAAATTTTATCGAAATATCTTGATTTGCAAGGATTGACAGTAAAAGAGGGGAAAACTTTTCGTTATGATGGAAGTTATGATAAAACACTTAGTTCCAGAGAAACTTTGAAAACTGAGCTTAATGTACTTGCAGATTTCAAGCCAACAGTTCCAGAAGAATATAAAAAGTCACAATTTGTGTATTTAGCAAATAATGATCCTGATCAAAATTCTACTCTTATCAAAGAATTCGATAAAGTAAAATTTTCAATGTGTGATACTATTGAATTTTGGATATCTACAAAACGAGAATCAGTAATTAAGATGATTAAAGCTGTAGATGCAGTTGTAATAAACGATGAAGAAGCTAAACTACTAACAAAAGAATTCAATTT
>JAICOU010000105.1 GCA_025930495.1 Nitrososphaeraceae archaeon | reverse complement strand
CAGGAGGATATTTAGAAGATTATATGATAAAACTAGTTCAAGAAGACAGTATTGGTCTACCTATTTTTTAATTCCAGGAAAACCCCATGGATTTGCCTAATCAGTCTAAAATAATTTAGTAGTAAATTATAAACCAAATCAGATAGAAAATCTAGTATGAATACTATTACAGTACTCTTAGTGTTATTTGCTTTTTCAGGATTTATTTTTAGTGATTCTTTTGCAACAATTTCTCCAAATAGCACTTTTACTTTGGAAGGATCTGGATACGCAGTAACAGAAGATACAATAAAAATTTCTGAAATTGATCTAGTATTATCTACACAAAAACAAACTGGAAGTAGTGTTAAATCTTCAATTGAAGATGGATTCATTACTTTAGATGATCAAGACTTTCTAGCTACTGAATTAGAGGCAACAATATTACGTGAAGGCAACTATATCAGAGTTAATGGAGTTGCTGAGAGTGATACTGGCGATACAGCATCCATTAGATTTTTTGGAAGACTAGTTGAAGAAAGTAAAGATGCATCAATTTATGGATTTACAGGAAGAATAACAATTGATGATAATGATTACAAAATAATATACACAGCAAAACTATCAGAGATCTCAAAAATTAAACCCACATCAACAGAATCCAAAACAGATGAAAAACTTACAATTCATATTCTTAAAGGTTCATCAACTCAAGGTGTAGGTACATACATTGATGTTGGAGCAGCGTTAGGATCAACTAATTCATTAAACCTTAGATATTTTTCACAAGATAGAATTTTAATTGAGCCAGGAACAACAATTACTATTGTAAATGACGATGTGGTATCACATAGTATTCTTAGTGGAACAGAAAACAATGATCGTTATAATCAATTTACTGCCGATGGTAGAATTTCAACTGATAAAATATTACCAGGTCAATCAACTAACATTACATTAGATAATGCTGGATTTTACAGATTATATGATCCAGATTACCAATGGATGAAAATTGTAGCCTATGTATTTTCAAATATTGAAGATAATGTGATTCTTGGACAAGGGAAAAACCTAGGTAACTAGTCTTTCCACTGCCATTTATAATTCATATATGAATCCAAAACAGATTGATTGAAAACCATTACAGATAAATCAGAAAATTCTCTACCTTCCAAATCTTTTACAGTTCCAACAAAACTAGTCTCATTTTCAGTGGTTAATGCTTCAAAAACATGAACCTTCATACTTTCTGTGTTAAAACCATTATTTTTTAGATATATTGCAATTTCAGATGGCATAAAATGCTTGTCAGGTTGTTTAGGCCACGGTCTTGGAACTAAGATTACATTATATCCATCAATCAATGCTTTTTGCAATTCTAGTTTCTTTTCTTCAATTGGAGTTGTTACGTGCATTGTAATTACTTTGGATTTGTCAAGTGGCACTCTTGCTTTTGATGCAGCAACTTGGATTGAACTTATTCCTGGAATTATTTCTATTTTACCAAAAATTTCAATTAACCTATCTACAACTTCAGATTCTGAAAAATTGACATCACCGGTAAATGGAATAACTAGAGAACGATCATCCAATTCTACAAGAATTTTTTGATAAGATTCCTCTTGATTGTTCATAGTAATCTCATAGATTTCCTTACCTACAAGTAAATCTTCAATTGTTTTTAACGTGTATTTGTAACCAATTACTACATCACAGTTTTGTATTATTTCTCTTACAATTTCAGTAACATATTTTGGCGAACCTGGTCCTACACCTACAGCATAAATTTTTCCCAATTTTACTTTGTAAATTTTTGCCTGTCTTTAATATATTGCACAAAAGGTTCCCAATCCACTTTCATGTATTTTGTAGGCTCTTTAATTGGATATTTTACCCAATCCTGGGCAATTGCATACTGATATTTTTGTTGTTTACCATCTTTTTCATATTCTAGTAGTAAGATGCTGCCCCACTCCTTTTCCTCATATGTGATATTCAAAATATCATCAAATGATAACTGTGTATTTTTTCCATTTGCCATATCTTCCATTAGATTACTTTCTTCATAACCATCATGACGAATCATGGTATTTTTTGATTTTAAGAAATTGATAACTTGTCTTTGTCTAATAGCTTGCCACCACTTCATTTTAGCCTCTGTCTTGTGGATAAACATCAAATGTTTATCAGTTAAAATTAACATACCTTCTTTTCCTCCAACTGAAAAGAATTTTTTTGCTTCTCTCCACACTGAAACTAAATGTGCTTGAATCTTTTCATCAGATTGCATGTTGATGTATTATTATAACTTGTTAAAAACTAATACAATTAACTTTTAAGTGAGATATTGTGAGAAAATTTATTGAAAAAAATTCTGGTCATAATATCTCTGTCATTACTTTTAATTAGTTTAGGAAATCAGTCATTTGCACAATCTGACGATAT
>JAICOU010000014.1 GCA_025930495.1 Nitrososphaeraceae archaeon | reverse complement strand
TACAAAAGTATCTGAGCAAACATGGCAAGAATTAAAGAAAAATTTGCAGAACTCTCTGCAAAAAAAGAAAAGGCATTAATCGCATACATCATGGTCGGATATCCAAATGAGAATGCAACAATATCTGTAATAAGAGGACTAATCAAAGGCGGAGCAGACATCATAGAATTAGGATTTCCATTTTCAGATCCTCTTGCAGATGGACCTATAATTCAAAATGCCAGCACGGTATCTTTAGATAATGGAACCAAAATCAATCGATTTTTCAACATTGTAAAAAAGATTAGAAAAGAAACAGACATACCATTAATTCTAATGACATATACCAATATTTTGTATCATAAAGGATATTCAAAATTTATTGTCGAGGCTAAAAATGCAGGAATTGATGGGTTCATTCTTCCAGACATGTCAATTGAAGAATCAAAAGAATATCTGGCATCTGCTAAAAATAAGGCAGACACGATATTTTTGATATCCCCAAACACAACAAAATCAAGGATAGAAAGAATTGCAAAATCATCTTCAGGATTTTTGTATTTAGTTGCAGTGTATGGTACCACTGGAGTAAAGATAGGAATTCAAAATTATACTCTAAATGCAATCAAAGAAGTTAAAAAAATTACCAAGGGAAAGATTCCAGTTGGTGTGGGGTTTGGAGTTTCAACTCCGGATGATGTAAAAAAATACATCAAAGCAGGAGCTGATGCAGTAATTATAGGCAGTGCATTTTTGAAACTAATTGAAAAGACACCACAAAATAAACTTGAATCAAGAATTGCATTATTTACAAAAAGTCTCAAAAGACAAACTGTCCAAACATGACTTTAAAAATTCAATGAATCAGTAACGAAC
The DNA here is from genome assembly GCA_025930495.1 of Nitrososphaeraceae archaeon. GTDB lineage: Archaea > Thermoproteota > Nitrososphaeria > Nitrososphaerales > Nitrosopumilaceae > Nitrosarchaeum. The sequence continues at coordinate 25,480 of JAICOU010000014.1, read as the reverse complement.
TTTGCCACATTTTCTGCATGATAATGTGCCATTAGAGACATATTCATGGTTACAAGGCTCAGATTCGACCATCATAATTTAATTCCAAAAAATTGCAATATTATTGAATAACTATGTAAACTTTGAGTGCATATACAAAATCATTTTACATAAAACCAATGATCAAATCAATTAAAGATTCAAAATGAATGATAGATAGGGGGTTTAAATACACAGATTTTGATGATAAAATAATGAGATTTTTCCATAATAAGAAAAATGACTGCATACAATGTGATGCAAAATTTGACAGTCACGATGACTTGGTAAAACACGTAAGACATGAACATCATAAAACTATCGTAATCTGCCAATACTGCAAAAAAGAGTTCATTCATGAAAAGGACAGACTACATCATTCCAGAGAAGAACACAAGCATATGTTAGAGAAGCGTTCACGAAAAGATTCACATCCTGAGGAATACAAAACCCAAAGCAGAGTGGATGCATTCAAATCCAGATTTAGCGATAAACTATAACAGTTCGTTAAAGAGTAGTGGTCCAGTTATTTTTAACGGGAAGTGGGGGAACTCTATTTTAGGCAAAGACCACTATCTAGATGTACTCAGCATCAAATACGTATTGTAAAATAAAAAATACACGTTAAAAAGTCCAAACACTCGTTAAAAAAAATAAGAAATTTTATACGCATGTAAGATCTCCACGCTAGAATAAGTGATCGCATAATTTTAGTATCTGATCAGCAAAACATACAAAAACCAGATACTTGTTTTCTTAATGTGCAGACAAAGTTTATTTTTGTTACAGGGGGGGTAATGTCAGGCCTTGGAAAAGGCGTAACAACATCATCGATTGCAAAGTTATTACAACTAGCAGGTCAAAAAGTGTCTTGTATCAAAATAGACCCCTATCTTAATTATGATGCAGGAACCATGAATCCAGTTGCCCATGGAGAGGTCTTTGTAACAGAAGACGGGGGCGAATGCGACATGGATATTGGAAACTATGAGAGATTTCTAAATCAGAACATTCCAAAAAGTCACAACATCACCACAGCCCAAGTATATTCAGCAGTAATTGAAGCAGAAAGAAAAGGAGAATATCTAGGGGCATGTGTTCAGATAATTCCTCATATAACAGATGAAATCAAAAATAGAATTAGAAAAATTGCCGAAGAAGAAAAACTGGATTTTTTGATTGTAGAATGTGGAGGTACTGTAGGAGACATAGAATCATTACCATTTTTAGAGGCACTAAGACAGATGAGAGTTGAAGAAGGACCGCAAAATGTAATTTTTGTTCACGTGACACTTGCACCATCACTGGATGTAGTAGGAGAGCAAAAAACAAAACCCACACAGCACAGTGCACAAGAATTAAGAAGAATCGGCATTCAACCTGATTTTTTGGCAGTAAGATGTACAACACCACTAGAAGAAAAGACAAAGAAAAAAATTGCATTATTTACCAATGTTACTGCAAATGACGTATTATCATGTCATGACGTAAAATCAATTTTTCAAGTACCACAGATATTGTATGATCAGGGAATAATGGATTCCTTATTTACAAAGTTTGGAAAAGTTGGAATGGTAAATGCATCTGCAAATTGGGACAAGTGGAATAGCATTGCAGAATCTATGATAAATCATGAAGATCAGAAAGTAAAAATTGCAATGGTTGGAAAATATGTTACACTTGCAGATAGTTATGTTAGTGTAAATCATGCGCTAAAACACGCAGGTGCAAAATTAGGAAAATCAGTTGAAATTGATTGGATTGATTCAGAATCAATGACAGATTTTAACAATTTATCAAAATATGATGGCATACTAGTTCCAGGTGGATTTGGAACGAGAGGTTCAGAAGGAATTATAAAAACTGCAAACTATGCAAGAGAGAAAAACATACCATATCTTGGGATATGTTTTGGATTTCAGCTAGCGGCAATTGCATTTGGAAGAAATGTTTTGAAGTTAGAGGATGCAAATTCTACCGAAATAAAGCCAGATGCTAAAAATCCAATTGTCGATTTACTTCCAGAGCAAAAAAACATATCAGATATGGGAGGATCATTGAGGCTTGGCGCAAACGACATTCAAATAAAACCAAATACAATATCACATAAAATATACAATGCAAACACAATTAGCAAAAGACACAGACATAGATATGAGATCAACAAAAAATACATTCCAGAATTTGAGAAAAATGGGCTGATATTTTCAGCTGAAAGTGATGGGGGTAAAAGAATGGAAATGTTAGAAATTCCATCTCATAAATTCTATCTTGGAGTACAGTTTCATCCAGAGTTTAACAGTAGGCCAGGATATCCAGAACATGCATTTGAGGCATTTGTAAAAGCTGCATCGCAGAAATAGAAAATCACATATTTTTAATTACTAAACATAGTTTTAGAATGTCTCAATAATTGGAATTGCAATAAATGAACTAATGACAAGACTATTAAAGAATCCAAAATAAGGTGAATTGAAAATTTGACAAGATGCACAAATTGTGGAAAAGAATATCACATAGGTGTAAAAAATTTTTGCTCTAATGCCTGTTACGAATCAGATCTACAAAAAAGAATCAAAGATGCATGTGATTATGATACATCACATACCAAAAACTTGTCATAATAGTTTACAATGCTAAAAAATAAAATCTATTCTATCTTTGAGATTTCATAGATTTTTTGTCGTGCGTCTCTAATTGAGACCTTCTTTTTGACATATCCTTTTTTGAGCAAATGACTAAGTGCCAATCTAACGGTTCTGTCTGGAAGTAAAGTCTTGTTTGCAAGATCTTTTTGTGTAAGCGCTCCTTCATACTCTAATGTCTTTAGCAATAATTTAGAGCTTGGAGGCATACTAAGTAGTTCTTCAGCTAGATGAACCTTCTTTGCAAGGGCAGAGATTGCAGTAGAGTCTGTTTTGAGACGGATTATTTTTGCCGGAGGTAAAAACTGGGTACATTCTACCATGTTGTTTACTTTGTATCTATCTAATCCATCAAGAACAACTTCACAGTGCAGTCTAGCTGAAATATCACTAATTTGAATAGAACTTTTATTGGATACAATAATTGGTCTTCGTGTAATATCTAAAGAGTTCACTGAAATTATCTCAAATACACCAGAATCCTGAAATAACATAGGTCCACCAGCAGACATGGAGTATGCAGAAGACCCGATTGGTGTAGATACAATAATTCCATCACTGTTATCGTGCCATACCTCTTCATCATTTACACGTAATGTGTGCTCCATAAGCATTGCACTTTTTGATGAAAATACTGCAACATCATTTAAGACAGGGTAGACATTTTTTCCATCAATTTTTACTCCTAGTCTTGGAACTTCCTCTACGGTGTAATTTTGTTTTTTTAGTATTCTTACATATGAGGGAAATTCCCTGAGATCTACCTGAGCTAAAAACCCACTAGATTCACCCTCACTTATTCCTAAAACAGGTGTTGTTGAATCAAAAGATCTATGAAAATAATTTCTAACCCCCTTATCTCCACCCAACACCAAAATACAATCAGCTTGTTTTACTTTTGATTTTGCAGCAATTACAAATGATTCAATTTCTGCATCATCTAAAATTTTTTTGATGATCTTTGCTGCAGAGTCTGTCGTACCAGAGCCATAGATTCCTATTTGCACAGAGAAATGAAACTATGTGTACAATAAAAGGATAAAGTGCTAAATCGTTCTATATTTTACTAGATTATAAAAATAAGAAGCATTAGTCTCAATTGCACTTTTTTGAGGTATTTTAAGCAGACCCACTTGTTTTGAATCAAGTGCAGCCTGTGCAGCTCCTCCTGCAAAACACAATGCCCAAAGAAAGTCTTTTTCTTTTAGCATTGTACAACAAAATGTTGCACAAAAAATATCTCCAATGCCAGTAGTGTCATAAACTTCTTTGTTTGGTAATGTTATAGAATAGATTTTGTCCTTGACCAGTAATGAGACTTCAGTTTTGTTTGTAAAAATTACATGTTCCACGCCTTTTTTCTGTAATGCCATCATCATCTCATCATGAGAACCGTTAACAATTTTCTGAGATTCATCAGGATTTACTTTGATTGCATTTACATCAGATAAATCAAGCTCAGTGTTTTCTAAAACTACATTTTTATCTGAATCCACTTGCCTCAAAAATCCCTGAGGATCAACTAGAGTAAAACTAGAGTCTTTTTTTATTTTAGTAAACACACCAGCAGAAATTTCATGAAAGATTGGTGTGACCAGAGAACCATCTGCGTTTATGGTAGTGTATTCAATTGGATCACACTCATGTAATAGTTTAAGTGTTCTATCTGAGCCCGTGATGTCTATTGCAAATCGAGTAGTAAGTTTCTCAGATATTGCATTTTCAAAATGAATTTTATTTTGAATCAAATATTGCATTGGAAAATCCCTGCCAAATTTGGTGTAAAGATCAACATCAAATTTGAGCTGTCTTGCAGTCAATCCACCATAACATGCGGCGCCTCCAATTTGTTCATGATTTGTACCGTCAATAGTAATTGTATCAATTGCACAATGTGAAAATAATGCTAGTTTCATTGGTTATAATTCCAAACATTATCGATTTAGTTTTTTGCATTCTTTTTTTCAAAACATTCTTGGCATAGTATGATACCCTTCAATACTACCAAATCCATATTTGATCTAAAGCAGACATGACACAAGCCACGCATTATTTATCAATGAGAAATACGGAATCTAGCATTAAAACATGATTGGGTTTTGATTAAATAACAAAAACAAACCCATCGGATTTTCTTAATCATACGCAAGATTATAAGGAGGCAAATTCGATTGTGTTCATGCCACTTAAACGTGCAAGTAGGGGACGTACAAAAGGAGGTAAGGGATCATCAGGCACTATACAGTGCACAAACTGTGGTTGTACAGTACCAAAAGACAAAGCAAAGAAAGTCACATCCAGATTAAATCTAGTAGAACATACTTTAGCTAAGGAACTACGTGCACAAGGAGCATACATAGCATCGCCAATGGTACTAAAGTGGTATTGTATTTCATGTGCAATTCACTTCAAGATTCTAAAAATTAGATCAGAAGACAGCAGAAGACAACGTGGAAAACTTCGTTAGCAATATTATATTTTGTAGATTTTAAATTTTAGTTTTTTGCCTAGCTCAGATCGTGAAACAGTGAATCATTTTGTACATCAATCAATGCTCTATTATTCTTCATTGCTGGGCAATTTAGTAAGTCTTTTCAATATAAAAAAACGTTAGTTAATTTGTATTTTATTGACAAAGCAAAAATAAGTTATAGAAAGATTATTTTCAAAATGGTATTTACTCAGTTTTTTCTTTGATGTTTTTAGCAGTTACAATCATTCTTTGAACTAGGGTAATTCCAGCAATTACTACTACAATAATCACTGCCGGTTCCATGTATCCAATTATTCCAATAATGGCAATTACCAGTAAACGCTCTGCTCTCTCCCCAATACCAACCCCTTGTAGCTTGATGTGTAATGCATCAGATTTTGCTCGGGCATAGCTTACCAATAACGACAAAGTAATTGCAAGTATTACAAGATATGGTTCTGCATATCCACCAACTAATAGTCCTAAAAATATTGCAACTTCTGCAATCTTGTCAAACATGGAATCAAGATAAGAACCCTTTTGGGAAGTTTTGCCAGTCGCTCTTGCCACTTGTCCATCAACCATATCAAAAAATCCAGATACAAGTAACAGTATTCCACCAATAATCAATCCAAATTCAAGGCTCAGTCCATAGATTAGTGCAGATGCAAGAGCAAATACGAGACCTATCAGAGTCCAAAAGTTTGGCGAGAAGCCTGTTGAGGCAAATGCCTTTCCAATCTTTTCAAGTGCAGGCTGCAGTATACCTCTTAGATTATTTAACATGCGATTTTCCCAGTTAGATTTTTTAATAAAGTGATTTGGATGATATTGATAAAGTTTTCATATTGCAAAAGCATCCAGAAACAACTCATTTGTAGTTTAATCGATTCAAATTCATAGCAATTAAAGTAGACATTATCTTTGCTGCAATTGATGCAGTAGCCCCATTATCATATTGAGGATTTAGCTCCACAATGTCAACACCTGTTACTTTTTTGTTTTCAAGGGAGTAAATCAAATCAAAGAGCTCGCGAGAGGTCATACCTGCAGCTTCAGGATTTCCAACACCTGGTGCATATGCAGGATCCAATACATCAAGATCAAAACTAGTATACATGGAATCAAATGAGGATGCAAATTCATTTAAAAGTTGGGGGCCTTTTCCTTCTCGCACTTGTCTGTCAGAGATTGTTTTGATGTTGTTTTCTTTTAGAAATTCAAGTTCTTCTTTTACAAATGCTCGTGCACCAACATGTAAGATATTATCTGCACCTCTTTTTTCTACGATTCTTCTAAGATAAGCAGCATGACTTAGTTTGGTGTTTGCATATTCATCACGCAAGTCATAATGAGCATCAAATACAACATAGCCAGTCTCTTTTGGGAAACTCATGTATGTACCATATGTGAGAGAGTGTTCACCACCTAAAATGAATAGTTGTCTGTTCTTTGCAACTAGCTCTTTGGTGATTTTGCCAACCATGTCAATCATCTCACTTGCCAAAACTGTATGAGTTGTATTTCCTAAATCTTCAATGTTTACAGTTTCCAGATCAATGCCAAATTGTGGATGAAATATCTCAATATTGTTAAATGCATCACGGATTACATCAGGACCGAATCTGCATCCAGGTTTGTAAGAGTGAGTAGAGTCAAAAGGAATTCCAAATACGGTTGCCACAGGCTCAGAATCATCACCAGATGCGGTGATCATTGGGTTTCTGTTCATGTATAAATCGAGAAAACTCATATTTTTACACCATCAGTTGGGGTCTCTGTGAGAGATACTTTGGAAGGTTTAATCCAGTGAAGGGTTTGTCTTTTGTTTGCTCACTTACTTCATTAATAAAATCATTAAATGTCAATTCTCTAACATCTCCTGTTTGTCTATCTCGAATACTTAGATTTTCCGAATTTGCTTCTTTTTCTCCAATTACAATGGTATAGCGAACCCAGTCTTTTTCTGCATCTCTGATTCTTTTTCCGATGCTTTCGTTTCTATCATCAATGTCAACTCGTATATTGTGAGATGATATTTTATCAGCCAAAGTATCACATATGCCAGAGAACTCTTCTTTTAGTGGAATTACACGCACTTGTGTTGGGGCAAGCCATAGTTGGAATTGAGGTTTTCGTCCTTCTTTGATGTCTTGTGCTGCCTTTTCTAATAGCACATAGATTATTCTCTCAATTGCACCACTTGGAGAATTGTGTAAAATTATAGGATGTTTACGAACATTGTGTTCATCTACAAATTCAATTCCATAACGATTGCCATTTTCGACATCGATTTGATCAGTGGAGAGGGCAGAGGCTTTTCCCATGTTATCGATAAAGTTAAACTCCCATTTTAAAACAAAATAAAAGAATTTTTCTTTCCACATTTCGACTAGTACTGGTCTGCCATGTTTCTTAACTAGTTCTTCAATAGAAGATTTGTTTTCATTATAGAAATCCTCAGTGAATCGAATTGCCATTTCATAGTCAGAGTCTACAATGCCAAGTTCTTTGAGAACATTGCGTGACAAATCAAATCTAACTTTGATTTCTTGAATAGATTGCTCAATGTCTTTGCAAAAGGCGTGACAATCAGGCATGGTAAATGCACGCAGTCGTCTCAATCCCACTAGTTCTCCAGATTGTTCACGCCTGAAACTATAACGAGTTAATTCGTATAATCTATAGGGTAAATTCTTGTATGACATTTGATATTCATTTGCCATTAGAAATTGTCCAAAACACGCAGCAAATCTCAAAAATAGCTTTTTCCCTTCTGAATCAATATTGTATTGTCTTGCTGGAAATCTATTGAAATAACTAACCATACTTGGGTGATGAGAATCATACATGATTGGAGTCTCAACTTCATATCCGCCATACTCTTTGACTTTGTCAGTGACAAATCGTTCGATTAGTGATTTAATCAAACGACCGTTTGGGAAAAAACGCATGTTTCCAGAATCAGAAGCTGGTTCATAGTCTGCAATTGCCATTTTTTTCATCAATGCAACATGTGGTGGAGGTTCATCTACAGCTCTCTTTTTTGCAGATTCATATTTTGCAAGTACTTCAAGTTTTGGATGTTTTGAAAAATTAAAATCGCCAATATTGCTCAATGTTCCATCTGGTGAAAGTATTTTCCAATAAGATGTAATTTTCGATTCGCCTTTTAGAGCATCAGAAGTCATTTCTTTTTCTTCGTTTGAATTTTTCTCTCCAGTGTTTTCTTTTGTTACAACTTTGGAGCTTTCAGCAAGTGGATGTCCCTTTACTTGAATTTTGTATGACTTGGTCCAACCAAATGGAGAATGAGAGACTTCCAACTCGGATGCGGAAGATTCCATTTCTTTAAGTAGTGATAGTGCAATTGAAGGGGATGCCAAATTTGAGCTCAGATGAGCATATGGGTATAACAGTAATTTTTTACAACCTATTTTTTCCATAGAATTTTTTATTTGAGATATTGCGTTTTGTGCAACAGAAGAATCATCTCCTTGTTCAATGGCTATAAATGCAACAACAACTTCTTCGAGTCTTTTTGTTTCAGGGGTAATCTCCTCAGCACTTTTGATCTCTTTTTTTGTAGGAGTGTATTCTATGCTGTCACAGTGTAATTGTAATATACGCACAATCTCAAACCAAATAATAATTGAATTAAATCTTTGGCTAGGTTTACCTACAATGTGATGTAAAATGGCTCAGAGTATGCCTGATTTTGAAGTTTTCATGGTGAAAAAGCTATTTTCCAAATAGAGACATCTATCTTTAATCCCATTCATATATAGAAAAAGAAAACTCTTCTTTTTCATCTTTTTTGACTATGCTTTTTTCTAATATTATTCTGTGAATTAGATTGGTATTAGTCACAATTTCTAATCCTTTTAGAGCATCTTTCTTTGAAGACATTTCTTCTCCAAGAATTTTGATAACATTATTTGAAAGACCATCTAAATCTTTTTTGGTATGTGTTGCCTTGTGTAAGAAAAAAGTAATGCTAATGGACAGGGGTTTTCCTGCACATCTTTTCTTTACATTATCAATGTTCTTGCCTAGTTTAGTAAGAATGGCTTCACGAATCATTAGTTTGGTTTCTTTAGCTTTTTTTCCTGCAGATGCTGGAACCAGTCCACTCACCTTGATATTTTGTAGTAAAACGTCGCCTTTCATGATATTCGTAAAAATAAGATCAATTTAATTCGGGATCATAATAAAATATGATTGAAAAGTTTACTTTTTGAATTATTTAGTAAAATACATGCTTACACCTAGATGATACAAGTCATATGATTGTTTTTAAAAAAAAATAGTCATACAGGCACATATCACGATTTGACAATATAAAATCAAGCCTTTTGTTTTTCAATCCGATCTCGTAGCGTGATGATTGATCGTAAAATTAATCCAGATATACCCAAATTTGAGATGAGAAACTGCACTGTACGATTAAGTGAGTCTTCTCCACGGAATCCTTCATCATAAATCATCTCTACTGAACCCTTGTCAGTTTCAACAAAGGATGTGATTAGTGAATAGGGTCCCAATGTCTTGTCTGTTTTTTCTAGATATAGACGAAGTTCAACCTTATGTACAGAAAATCCTTGGTCTACAAAATTACCTGACGAAAACAACACCTCAACACCATCAGGTTTACGGTTTATTCTTTGAGGATTATGTAAATCAACAATATTCATTTTAGGTTATAGACAGCCTCCAAAACGATGTTCAAAATTTGTCAGTTTAACCTCAAGATAAGATAAATGATTCAGAGTTTAAAGTTTAGTCTGAAATGTCATATTTTGGAACATCATAATTAGTATAGAATCATTCTAAACAGTATTTTTTGAATATGGATTTATAATAATGCCAAAGGATACATGGAAGAAATAAAATTTTCACATTCACATAAGCAAAGATAGTGATTAGATCGCATTTATTGTGAGATCATATGACACAAGCTTAATCTGTAGTAATTCTAGATTTAGGATAATTGTCACAAGAAAAGAGCCTTACAGATTACTTGGGCAAAAAAGTATCACAGTATTATAGACCTAATATTCTAATGCTGGCGGAATCTGTAAAGCTTTCAGAAGCATGCACCATATTAAAAAAGAAAGATGTGGATGAGATCATTGTAGTTGATGAGTCGTATAATCCGGTAGGAATAGTCACAGACGAAGATATTTTGACAAAAATAAGCGAATCTCTTGTCAATCCTTCCAAAACAACATTAGGAGATATCATGGTGTTTCCTTTAATTTCAATTAAAGAAGATCAAATTATTTCAGAAGCGCTTGAATTAATGCGTGAGAGAAAAATTAGAAAATTAGCAGTAATGTCAAACAGCAATTTAGTTGTAGGAATACTTTACTTAGATACAATAGTTAATCTTGTTAAAAAATCATTGGTAAAACAACAAAAACAGTCTACACTTTGGGGTGTCATTTGGAATCTTGGAGTTGTCTTACAATTTACAGGTGTCTTGATGTTTATTCCTGGAATTGTTGCAACGCTACTAAATGACCCAATAGTTGCAACAGGAATATACCTAATGTCGGTTCTGCTCATAGTTTCCGGTTTTTTCATGAATTCCTATGGTGAAAAACAACCCATCACATTGAGGGGAACTGCAATTCTAGTCTTTGCCAGCTTTATGATTTTAGTATTGTTTGGTATGATACCTCAGCTTTTTGTAATACAGTTTGATTCCAGTGATCCTGTAGAATTATTTGCGAACGGATTTTTTGAAAGTGCCGCAGGATTTACAACTGGTGGATTTTCATTAGTACAAAATCCAGAAGATTTACCAAGAAGCTTTACGTTTTATCGTGGATATGCCCAATTTGTTGGGGGATTAAGCTTCATCTATTTGATTGTAACTGCGTTTTATTCAGAAAAAAGAGTCAGCACAATGAAAGGATTCATTTCAGGAAATATTCCACATCTAAAAGAATTATTTGCAATAATCACAGCCATTTTTTCTATTTATGCAGTAATAATTGCACTGCTGTTATTTTATTTGGGTGGTGGAGAAATATTAGATGATTTTGCTCTAGCGTTTAGTGCACTTTCTACAGGAGGTTCAAGTCCAGATTCCAAAATATTTCAGGAATTTACAACGCCAGAATATGTTGTAATAATTGCTGGAATGATATTAGGTGCACTTCCATTTAGCTTTCATTATGCATTTGTTAGAACAAAATTTCTTTCTATTAACTTGACAAAAGAAGTTGCAGTGTATCTGAGTATGTTAGTAATTTTTTGCATTATATTCATATTTTCAATGGATGTGAATTGGTTGGATAGTGTATTCAATATGATTTCAGCTAGTACCACCACAGGATATGCTACAATAAGTCTTGAGAATTTGAATCCAATAGCGTTTACTGTTATGATCATTGCTATGATAATAGGAGGATGTGGATTCTCGACTGCAGGGGGCATAAAGATTTTCAGACTTATGCAATTATCTAAATTAAGACATATTTTGAACATAAAATCTGTCAAGATATCAGAGTCAGACAGAAAAGACATCATAGTCGGAATTATAATATTGGCAGTATCGATCATCATTCCATTATTGATTGCAACACATATGGCATCTATTGGATACGACTTTCAAAACGCGTTCTTTGATGGAGTTTCTGCAATAACGACCACAGGGCATGGAGCAGGAACGGTCAGTGCTGCACTTGATCCAGCCATAACGATGATTTTTGGATTTTTGATGATTCTTGGAAGAATTGAGATAATTTTACTCGTGTATATGTTTGTCCCAAAACTTATGAAATAAAAATATTGCAAAGATGTAACATTTTAATGGGTTTCACTCAATATTTGTTTTAAAAGTTATTTTTGCTGGGAAATCTTTTTTGTTTTATGAAATATTTTAGCTCCCATCTTTATAGTTTTTAATTGCTTTATCACACTTAATCCAATTTTTAAAAATTTTAATATGGAAAAAACAGGAATCAACACCAACATCAAAATATCACTCCAGTGTTTTTTTATAAATTTTTTTGGATTGTTTATTTTTCTATATTTGAAAATAAGATCAAGAATTAACAGAGTTAGAATTGGCCATATCAAAAACTCAAAAAATTCTTTAAATTGATCAGGAATCGGCAGAATTGGATTTTTCAGTCCAAATGAATGATATTCAAATGCCAATAATCCAATAAAAAATAAAGAAGCAAATACAAGTATTATAATATCCAAAATTTTAGAGTTCACGTCATCAACACTATTAATTACAGTATTAAATTTTTGAAGAGAAATGTCAGATCACAAGTATTATTTACAGTAAAATTTTGTTGATAGAAGTGGATCCACATAAATTTCATGGTAAAGACATACCACATATCAAACTAGACCCAAAGATGACAATCGAAGATCTGGTGGATGTTTTTGCAAGTTCTGGATATAACGGTAGACAATTAGGCGAAGCTGCAAAACTATATGCAAAAATGATCAAAGAAGATGCAACCATTTGCCTTACTGTTTCAGGAGCAATGACACCTGTGGGATTTGGCGGAATCATCAAAACTTTGATTGAACGCGGATTTATAGATTGGATTGTAACAACTGGTGCCAATGTTTATCATGAAGATCATTTTGCATGGGGATTACCTGTCAAACAGGGGAGTTTTGATGTAGATGATATGAAATTATATGAAAATGAGATTGTACGAATCAGAGATGTATACATAAAATTCCATGAAACATTAGAAGCAGAGGATCTAATTATACAAAAAATGTTTGCAAATTATTTTATAGACAAGCCATTTACAACTGCAGAATTTTGTAATTTGATGGGCAAAATTAGTAAAGAAAAATCAAAATATCCAGAAAAAAGTTTCATTACAACTGCATATGATTATGATGTTCCGGTGTACATTTCTACCATGAAAGACTCGTCATTAGCACTAAACTTGGCAGTGCACAGATTGCACGATAAAGTGTATAGTTTAGATTTTGTAAAAGAAATAATAGAGCAAGCATCAATTTTATACAATTCAAAAAAATCAGGAATATTGGAGCTTGGTGGAGGAGTTCCAAAAAACACAGCACAGCAGACAGGTCCTCTTTTAGATCAAATATTGCAAAGAAATGATGGGGGACAAGACTATGTAATACAAATCACAGATGCAAGACCAGATACAGGGGGGTTATCAGGTGCAACACTACAGGAAGGAAAAAGTTGGGGCAAAGTGCAAGACGCACATCATGATATGATTACAGTTTATGCAGATGCAACAATTGCATTTCCTATTTTAGCATTGTATGTACTTAGCAATCAAAAACCAAGAAAGCCAAAAAGATTGTATAAAAAATTGGGAAAATATTATGAAAAACTACAATCAGATTATTTGAAAACACCAGGCACCAACAGAAAACAAAAGAAAAAGAAAAATTAAAACTTGTCAAAACGAGCGCGTTCTAGATCTCTATCGTCTTTGGATTCTTTTTTCCATTCTTTATAATGATCTTTACAAAGAACAGTCTTTTTGCCTGCAGAACTTACATGTAATCCTGCATTTTCTACTTTGGTGGTGTTTAATGAACGAGCACCTTCTTGTTCACAGCCCTCGACATTGCATTTAGCACCTTTTGAAACAATACCCATGATTATGCATAAACAAGATGTTATTTATATTTGAAAATTTTATAGACATAACTTGATCTACGTCAGATTTACAAAATAGGAGTAGATTCAAGTGGCATACATCGTTTATAAGAGGAATATTTTTTTCTGAGATTATGGGTGGAACAAAAAAAGTAACAGCGGCAAAACAAGAAAAGAATCAAGGAGTAAAAGATGCAAAGGATTCAAAAAAAGGTAGAAAAGACAAAGGAGAAGGCGGACCACGTAAAGCAGAAGTCACAGTTATGGTAAATGAAAAAGAAGCAATTAAAATAATTCAAAGCTCAAAAGTTGTAACATGTCATGATCTTGCAAGACAAACAGGAGTTAAAATTTCAGCAGCAAATGCATTTTTAATAGAATCAACAAAGAAAGGGCTTGTCAAACGTGTTGGTGGATATAGCGGCCATCACATATATCAAGCAGTTTCCTCATAGAGACAAAAAACATCTCCAGGTTTCACATCTTTTAGTGCATCAATGTTTCCTAATATTTTTCCAATAGGTGTCATTATTTTTCCAGGTGAAGTATCATCAATGAAAAAACAAATACTTCCAGCAGAGGATAAAAATGCAATATCGCCTTTTTTGAATTCTTTTGTAGATCTTTCAATTCCAGAATCAACGATAGTTTCAAAGTACGCTATATTTTTTCCTAGAAAATGAGCATGGCCCTCCAATGGCAAAGATCTCATTATTGTACCGACAGTTCTTGGGGACAAATGTCGTTTTAGATCACATGGGATCTTTGCTTTTCCTTTAATGTCCAAGATTATCTGTTTTCTTGAGACTGATGGTGAACTCAATTCGTATTTTAGAATTATTGGATTATATAACGCTTTGAGAGAAATTGTGTACTTGTCTGATGCTAACGAAGCTGAATTAATTGTAGAAGAACCAGAAGAATATGTAGAAGCTCCAGAAACTGAGGAAATTTTTGACGGAGATGTAGAAGTAAACACTGGTTTAAACAAAGCATTAGATACTTATCGAAAATTAATTGAAAAAAATGAAGGTCTAGAACCACTAACTGAAAAACAACAAGAGGCACTAGAAAAAAGAATCAAAGAGATTGAATCACGAGAGGTTGTAGAAACAATTGAGGAACATGAACCAATAGAAATTCCTTGTGAAAAAAATAAGATCACAATTGGACCACCAACATTAACAAGATTTGAAAAAGCAAGAATTATGGGGGCAAGAGCATTACAATTATCACTAGGGGCACCACCATTTATTCCAATTCCAAAAACTGCAAGAATATCACTAGATATCGCAATGGAGGAATTAGAACAAAGAGTAATCCCAATCACAATTAGAAGAGTACTCCCAAATGGAGATTATCAAAATATACCAATAGATTATTTTGATTAAGTGAATCAATCGTCGATAAAACTTAATAGAACACAAAATTGCGAATTATTGAATAATGCTCATGGAAGAGATTAAGGAAGAATATGGTCAAGAGCAGATCAACAAATCTGAGGACACCATAGTTTACATTCGAAATGACCCAGTTATGCAATCAGCTATTGAGCTCCTGCCTATATTGGGAAATAAAAAGAAAGTAATTCTCAGAGCAGTTGGCAATTCAATTCCCAATGCAGTTGCAGTGGCAAACATCATAACAGAAAAGATGCTACATGGTAATTCCAAAGTTCAAAAAATAAAACTTGATACTGAAGCTGCGGCAGGTATTGGAAGAATGACTTCAAATATTGAAATTATTTTACTTAAAATCTAGTAAACGCTTCCAGGACCTTTTAGGAGCATGTTTTCACATTCTTTGCAAACTTTTTCATCAATGTTTGATTCAAGATTATGATGAATTTCACAAATCAACAAACTTGATTTGATGTAATTACAAAGACCAATAAATTTTGAAAGACTAGATGGAGTATATGCCATATCAGATGAGAGATTATCAGTTAGTTCATCGATAAGAGTGGAAACTTGTTTTTCTGCCAAAAGTTTTGCAATCAGAGATGGATCACCACGTGTTCCACGAATGTAATTACTTACAGCTGCTTGTGTGACACCAAGCATTTTTGAGATTTCATCTTCACGAACACTATGATCTTCTGCTAGTTTTTTAGCAAGAATTGCTCTTAATGCAGGAATCAATGTTTTTGATTCTATTTCTGCTGGAAGTAACATTAACACACAAAGTTTGGATAAAGGATTTAAAGTTTGCAATGAGTAAAGTTGCCTAAAGTGTAAATCAGTCAATTCATTAGGCTAACCTATTTTAGTTTCAAAAATATAATCGAGATATTGGAGAACATTTCCAAAAAATTGTATCAAATGTTAAAAGAATCATGTGAGTCATGCCAGTCAAATACAATAGCATTATCAGGAGGATTAGATAGTACAATAATAGCACATTTTCTGAAAGAACGAAAACCACAGACAGTTGCAATCATAGCAAAAGATTTTGTTGCAAGTGATCTTACATATTGTCAAAGAGTTTCAAAGGAATTTGACATGCCGTTAACAATTAAACAAGTAAGCACTACAGATATTCTAAGTGCAATAGAAGAGACAGTGAAAATTCTAAAAAACTTTAACGATATAGAAATTCGAAATAACATAGTGATGTATCTTGCAATAAAGTGGGCAAAGGAACAAAACAGCACTGGAATAATAACAGGGGATGGAGCAGACGAATTGTTTGCAGGGTATAATTTTTTGAGAAACAAACCCAAAGATGAACTAGAAAAAGAGATTCAAAGAATATGCAATATAATGCATTTTCCTACTCAGAAAATAGGCAAGGCACTTGGAATTATGATCGAATCGCCATTTCTTGATGAAAAAATAATAGAGTTTGCAAAGACAATTCCAGTAGATTTCAAGATAAGAGATGAGGGAGAAAAAAGACATGGAAAATGGATTCTTCGTAAAACATTTGAGAAAAATATACCAATGCAAATTGTTTGGAGAGAAAAATCACCAATGCAAGACGGTTCTGGAACGGCGGGTCTTTCGAATTTATTTGATTCAGTGATAAACGATCAAGTATTTTTAGAAAATAAAAAGAAAATAGAAGAAACAGATGGAGTGATAATTAGAACAAAAGAATCCATGCATTATTATAAAATTTATAGAAATTTGTATGGAATACCAGAGAAACAAGGAATCAGTCCTTGTCCTTATTGTAATTTTAATGTAGAAAATTCAAAATTTTGTCGTATGTGTGGTGCTTTTCCTATCTAGATATTTTTTTTCCATTTTTTTGGTTTTCTTATGAAAATCTTTCTGCAGCCATTGCAACAAAAAAAGAGTTTTTTTCCTTCATATTCATGTGTGACAGCTAATTCTTCAGCAAGTTCAATTCCACAAACAGGATCTACTGGCACAAATTTTTCACTGATCAATTCTATTTATAGATATGTAGAAAATGAGAAAAATATCAAATTAGAAATTATGAGTGAATGATTTGCAATATCTTCTTTGGAAGCATACCATAATCAGCATCAGGTTCTGAAACTACATACAAAATATCATCATTAATTAAAAAACTAATTGCCAATGCACGTTCTCTTGATGCTAATGCAAAATTTACACGACCTAGTTGCTTATCAAATTCTTTTCTCATTTTTACTCTTAATGCAAGTTCCATGAACATCATCTCATCATCTTTTTCATTTTCTAGTGGAACTACATTTTCTTTCATTCCACCTGCAACTAGTCTGCCTCGCTCATTAATCACTCCAGCAAATCTAATTTTTTGGTCTATGGATAAAATAGATTTACAAATTTTTTGATAATCAAAAATCTTAGATGACAAAGTTATGTTTATAATTTCAAATGACCCATTTATTATCTTTCTATATAATTAACTAAAAGTATTCACAATATCAAGATTATAATGTTAGTTTTTTGACTAATGCAAGAAATTCATCTTCATCCATTGGAGGAATTTTCATTATCTCTAGATTTTCAGAAACATGTTCAGATGATTTTTGCCCTACAAGTGGAGCCAAAACACCTGGCGATGAACGAATAAACTGTAACGCACGAAGCGAGGGTTTTAGTTCATTGAACTCAGGCATTGCACCAGGAGCCAACAATCTTCCTTGCATTAATGGAACACTTGTAAATACTCCAATGTTTAATTTTGATGCAGCTGCTAATACAGAGACAAGTTTTCCATCAAGTATTTGATTTTTTGCAAGTAGTGCTTGATCATAATACATGTTAAATGGAAGTTGGATGAATCTAAACCCATGATTCTCACCGCCCACTTTTTTTGCCAATTCAATTGTATCTTGTAATGAAAGATATTGTGGGTTATCAGAAGAAACACGAAAGCATTCCCAGGTAGCCATTCCGTAAAATTTGATCTTTCCTTCTTTTCTTTTTTGTTCATACAATTCAAAGACAGATTTGAGATTTTCCAAAAATTTTTCTTTTGAAATATCTTTGATTTGACCTTCTACAGCATTAT
Source organism: Nitrososphaeraceae archaeon (assembly GCA_025930495.1). Taxonomy (GTDB): domain Archaea; phylum Thermoproteota; class Nitrososphaeria; order Nitrososphaerales; family Nitrosopumilaceae; genus Nitrosarchaeum. The sequence goes on along the minus strand of JAICOU010000014.1, from coordinate 7,251 downwards.
GTAAATACATCAAATCAATGCAATCTAGCCCCAAATTTCTCAAACTGCGTTCTAGTTGATCATCAAGATATGCAACAGTCATACAATGATAGCCAGATGTTACATCACCTTCTTTTATTACTCCTTTTTGCGTATATTCACTTTTGATGTATTCCCAAAATTCTTGTTTTACATCAGCATCATTTGTAATATAGCCATTTTTTGTGCTAATGAAAATTTGATCACGTGAAAGTTTTCCTTCATTAATTAATTCAGAAATTGCCCTTCCTACAGAACGTTCTGCTTTTTGTGCTCTATAATTAATGGCAGTGTCAATTACATTAATTCCAGATAAAATGGATTGTTTAACTGCATTTTTTACAAGTTCATCGGTCTTCTCATCTGCTTCTCCAAGATATGTGCCGACGCCAACATTAGACAATGTGAGATTGTGAATTTGCTTAAAATTCAATGAATTTATGCCTGAATTTTTAAAGAATCTTTTTGTTCCATCAGATGTGGCAAAGCCTAAAATCATAAAAAATATCAATTAATACCGAATTTATGTCTAGAGTATCAATTAGAAACTAGGCAAAAAACTAAGTACAAACAATGCACCAGTAACCCTGCTAAACATCAGTGTAGAAGACATGAAAGGTACGAGCTCATCTACAGAATCAAAATTTTTCTTCAAACCTATTCCCGCCTTTATCACTAATGGAATGCTAAACAATGTGATAAAAGACAGGATTGGAAAAATACCAATAGAAATACCAAGCATAATCAAAGAATATGATATTGTAGGAAATATCCAAAACAGAGATGTTGCATTTTTTTTGCCTACTGCAATAACTAGAGTTTTTCTTCCTTTAGATTTGTCTGCATCATGATCAGGAAACGATGCAATAAAAAGAACAAGTGATGACAAAACACCTACAACTATTCCACCTAAAATGGATTCTAATGTTATTTGATTTGATTGGATAAAAAATGTTCCAAGCACAATCATAGTGCCCTTTACTGCAACAAAAAATTCTGCTAATCCAGAATCCACGATTTTAGTAGAGTAAAAATAGATAGATAAAATTGCAAACCCCAAAATTACTGCAATAATTATTCCATCAGTAAATACAAAATAAAATCCAATTACAGAACCTAATATCAAAAATCCAATTCCAACACGATAAACAGATGATGGTTTTAGTAATCCTTCAGGCAAAACACCAGTTCCACCACTCATTTTAGTTCTCTTTGTTATTGTATCAATTCCTCTTTTGTAATCCCAATAATCATTTAACAGATCAACGCTAGCATGAAGTGCCATAACACCTGCAAATGTCAAAACAGTATCAAGTGGATCAATAGTGAAATTTTGACGCCAGTTTATTGCAAGACCGACAGATACAGCAATAACAGAGGCTAAAAGAAATCGAACACGTATTACTCTTAACCAAACAGCGAGTATCAATTATTCAAACAGGTTTTGATCTAGTTAAATTTCTTCTTCTTCCCATTCTTCTTCTAATGGGGCTTTTGATTTTTTTAAGAACAATACAACTAGAACACCTATCAAAAGTATTGCTGCAATAATTACATAAACAATCCATTCAGGTAATTGAAGATCTACAGCATTCAAAGTTTTGTCTGGAGAATCAACATTGATTGTTAATGTATCCTTACCTTCTGAATATCCTTCGGCAGTTGCAATAAGATTTAATGAGATACTAGGTCCATTTGTTGCAATTAAGCTAACAATAGCACTGCCATCAGGACCAGTTCTAATCACATCTGGATTAACTAGAGAATTTCCGTCAGTTTCTATTTTAATTGATGCACCTGCAACAGACTCGGCATTTTCATCATCAATAAACAGTTTAATCTCAACTGGTTTATCAACTGGAATTAATTCCTCCAATCCGCTAGCGAATATTTTTAATTGTGTTAATGAAGAACCGGTACTTATTTCATCGTTAGTCCCAATCATGCCTTTTGCACTAGCTGAAATTATAGAATTACCTATTTTTCCAGTAGTTTCAATTGGAAATGAAGCATAAGAAAGACCATCTGGAATCACAGCGTCATTAATTATTTGAATTATGCTTTCTTCAGATGAAGTAATTTTTGATTTAACATCAAATGAAGGAATTATTGGATTTCCTTGAAGATCAACAATTTGAACAACACCCAAATTGTTTTTATGATTTGCATTGATTTCTCCCAATGGAAATATCACCAACATCTTTGATGAGGGTTGAGCGACAAATGTTTTTTCGGTTTCCAGTGATAAATCAGCATCTTCTCCTATTGGAACTACTTTTAGGGCTATCAGATTTTTATCTTCGGTTATTGCAAATGAATCACTATGAAGTTTAGAAAATGCAAAAGTGGTATCCTTTTTGATTTCAATTATGCCATTAGTAGGGGTGATCAGATATTTTGAATCATGTTTCAAGACTTTTGGTCTATCTTGGCTATCAATTGCAATCAAAAAAACATCAAAATTACCATCACGATCAAACAAGATACTGTCTTGACCAGTTGGAGAAAAAATTCTGGTTTCTTTTTGTTCAAGGGTATTTACAACTTCAGTTAAAATAGAATCAGAACCCACACCTTGTACAGATGCCGAAATTAAAACAGTGCCACTTTTTTGTCCAGCAGAAATAATTGCAGTACCAAAAGAATTACCTACCTCAATTTTTCCTATATTGTTAACTGTAACTAGATTATTATCTCCAGATATGACATCTAATTTTTTTACATATCCATCGGCATAATAATTTTCATTTGTTTGAATTGGATAAAATTCACCATCATCTAGATCATCCATAGATAAAAGAATTTTATCTTCATCTTCTGTTTCATCGGTTATTGGATTTCCCTCTTCATCCACATCATCATCGTCATTTTCTATTGCATTGATTTGATAAGTCACGATACTAGTTGCATTACTAGGCATTCTTTCGGGTATGAAGAGTTGTACATCCTTTTCAGTTATTTTGTCATTATCTATGTTGATTGATTTTCCTACTGTTGAAAAGGTATCAGTTGCAATGCCATATCCTTCAGCACTTACCCCAATCATAATATCATTGGCAAGCAAATTTGAAAGATTCAAGTCTTGTCTGAGATAATAGCCAAATTGTCCTTTTTTTATCACAGTTTTTACTTCTTTCATAGTATCATCTAATTCATCACCAACGGAATATTGATCATTTGAGAAAAAATTTAATTTTATATCTTCAGGTGTAATTGTAGGATTTCCATCTGAATCAACTACACTGACAAAAATATCCAGTTTTTTTCCAACTTCAGCAGTAATTAATTTTGGAAACACATCAATTGCTAATGAGGTGGGAAGAGTAGAGGATATTTTTACACTTTTTGCAGTATCTAAATTAGATTCGTTTTGAATTGCACGCAAAAAAGTATTTCCAACTTTTTCATTGGTTTCAAGTGTTCCCCATGCATAGTATTCGCCCTTTTTTATGGTCAACATATCAGAATTTGGAATGGCCAATGATTTTTCATATTCCAAATTAATATCAATGTCAAAAGGTGCACGAATCACATAACTATCAGAAGTTTTCAAATAAACAGAAAATGGCATTTTAGAATTAACATGCATTTCATCTGTAGGAATATTCAATTCTAAAATCAAATCATCAGGTAAATGCGTTTCTGCATTACCTACCTGAATCTCTTGAAATGTTGTTTTTGAGTTAAGTGTTGCAGTGATAACTGTATTGCCGATTAAAGTTTCAGTAGTTATATCAAATGAGGCATACTCTTCATTTGCCTTTAAGATAATTTGGTCAGGAACGGATGCTATCAGAGGGTCATCAGAACTTAATGTAATTGAGACATCTCTAGAAGAAGTGATTGGAATTCCACTTTTACTTAGAACATAAAGATAACCTATGGGGTGCTCAGATGGACCTTCTTCTATATGAGAAGGAGATATGGCAAGTTTTAATGAATAATCAGATAGAGACTCAAGATTTTGTGCAGAAGCAGTTTGTAAAGGAATGGTTAGCAATAGGGTTATTGTTAAAAGAAAGAAGAGATGTTTTTTTTGAGTCATTTTTAAATCTCCATAAAAAAGGAAAAAAGTGTGGGATTATCCACTTTGTTGACCCGCAATTACAGTTCCTACGAATACAGCACCATTTCCAGTAGTCATCTTGACTTGCACATCTCTTCCAGCTTTTACGTCATCAGATAATTGTAAGATGACTGTTGCTTGTTGACCGGGCTGGATTTCAGCTGATGTTGCAGCTACAGTAGTAGCAGGTGCACCAGGATTGCTTTTTGTTGCAATCATGAAGGAGCCGTCAGTTATCAAGAGATTATCTGTAGCTCCAGATGTAAAGGAGTACACAGAACCGCCAAAGCGTAGTTCATTCAAGGTTATTTTCTGTACACTGTTATTTTGGATGTATACAGCGATTTCTTCACCTGAATTTAATCCATCTCCAGATATGTTACTACTTGTAGAGTTACCACCATCATGTAAAGACAATGAGCTTCCATCTGATGCATCGTAACCTGTGAACTTTAGGGATTCGATGTTTGGCGAACCACTTACTTGGGCAGCACTAAAGAATCCTTGTGAGAACACAAAGATGATACTTCCACCCACTACTGCGATAGCGACTAAAAGAAGTGTTGCAATGATTGGAGCAACTGCTCGTCTTGAGGTCATTTTTTGTTGTTTTGACGTTATGTATGTCATTCTTGATTTTGTAAAACACAAAAAGAGGTTAAAGAGATCTGTGTTCAAAATGCACTACATTTCAATACATTGTACATTTGTATTATAAAATGAACAAAAATCTAACCGTCAACTTGAAGAATAATTTCAGACAATGGACCAATAGAAAATCCATTAAGAGTAGTTCCTTGAGCTAAAACATACATGACATAAAGTTTATCGGATGTTAAATTTGGAGCACGTGCAGTAAATGTAATAGTATCAGTAGGATTTGTAGTACTGCCTAATGATTCACTAGTAATTCCAACTATTTGATGTGACGTATCACCAAATTCTGTAACTGTTGGTGTACTAACGAACCCAGAGCTTCCAGTAATTGTAACATCTTCCCAATCTTTTGGAACATTAATGATTAATTTTGCACCAGAATTTATTGTGGTAGTAGAAGATGAATCCATGTCTGCAAAAACAATATTAAAAGTTTGAACACTATTAGGTGAAATTCCTATTCTAGAAGATTGGATATCACTACTGGATCTAGAATCAGCTAGATTTGATAAATACACATTAACTATTGAAGTGGTATCAGAAGACATGGTTGATTGGTATCCAGATTTACCAAATGATCCTAGAGTTGTAAAGACAGAACCTTGAACAAGTATAGATTCCAAACCAGTGTTTCCAGTTGGTTTTCCAGGTTCAATTTTTGTTAGAAATGCTCGGGTAGAATTAGCTGGAATAATTATGGGGTTTAGATTATCTTGCCACATCAAAGCATTTTCAGATGGACATGACCAGTCAGTATCAGAACCAACCGTAGGAGACACTGGATTAAATGTGCAATCACCTCCGGTTCTATCAAAAATCACATTATTGGCATTTGCTCCTGGCGCAAATGCGGTAATTATTAATTTACTTACCTCCATAGGAGCATTAATTGGATTTACAACATTTATGCCCCACAATGCTTCAGCATTTTCAGATTCGCCTTGAGATGAGGGAATAACAAAGAATAGTTGAGGTCTTGCAAGCAAATCATCAGTAACAATATCGGGATTGATCGTGTTACCTCCATCAGTAGGTAATCGTAATGTGCTGACATCAGAAACAGTGTTACTAATTACAACAGGACCATCAATATCAGTTCCACTAGCATAACTAGAAAAAGTAACATCATCTCCACTACCACCAGATATTGTATAATCCCAAGAAAATAAAACAGATTCACCAGGAGTAAGATCAACGGATGCAGGAATTGGTGAGGATGATGCAAGTACTGCAAGAGACGGAGAAACAGTAATGGAACCAGGTACAACATTTTCAATAGTTGATGAACCAGTATTTGTCACAACCATTGCAATAGTAACGTTTTGTCCAATGATTACATCTGGTGGATCAGTGATCAGTTCAGCCCTTAATCCACTAGTTGAAGGTCCAGAACCTACAGTTAATTCAGCAATTTTTACGGTTCCCAATGTAGAGATTACTTTGACATCATAAGTATCAGGTATCATGTAAAGGAGTTGATTAGAAAGTACATTTGAGGTAAACCCGGTTGGAACAAATGCATCATTAGAATTAACAGAAAACGGGGTTGCAGGTTGAGTCGCTAGAGTTTTGTTAGTTATCCACACACGTGAAATTTCAACTGGATTTTGACCTTTGTTATCAACTGAAACATTTAAGATGTTATTTGCATCAGTAAAAACTGCAACTCCAAATTGCTCTTGCTGTTTTTTGAGTTCAGTATCAGATACTACTCGTTGTGTATTTACAATATCTGTTTGGGAATCAAGTGCTAAACTCATAGCAGAAAAACCAGCAATCATTAAGACAGTAAAAATCAACGCACCAACAACAGATGAAATTCCACGTCTAGAATTAGAAGAAAATGAATTGATGATCATCGTGCGTTACCACTCTCAATTAAAAATTCTACAGGATTCATACTTCCAATATTTAGCAAAACACGAATTCCTTTATTTAATGAAATATCTGGATCATCAGGGCCCAGTTTGATCAAAAGATTAACTGTTTTTCCACTTTGTATTTCATTATTAGCAGATTGAATAGTAGATGAAATTGGCAATATTGAAAATTTACCATCATGTGGGTAGATACCACCTGAAGATAAATTTTGGACGGTATTCAAAGTTGCGCCAGATGTTTGAGAATCCCATGTATGTATGACATTATTTAATTGAATGTTTTCCAAAAAAATTGAATTGATACTATTATTTTTGATTTTGATCATAACAAATTCAGAACCACCATTAGACGGAATTTTATCAGATAGATCAACACCAGTGCAAGAAACACCACATAATTTTTGATCTCCAAATTCATTATCAAGATCAGATAATTGCAACAACGTTGTAGAGTCTCTTGTGTCATATGCTAATAACTGAACAGATTTTGTTGCAGTATTCAATGATGACACAGTTGCCAAATTCCCAGAAACAAAAGAATCATTTACAAAATAAGTCAGAGTGGTAGCACCAGTCACGGTTAATCCCATAAGCAACATAGTTGAAATAATATCTGCAACACCTCTTCGT
>JAICOU010000022.1 GCA_025930495.1 Nitrososphaeraceae archaeon | reverse complement strand
TGTCTATACCCCAATGATAAAGTGCTCCCGTCGGGATTTGAACCCGAGATCACTGCCTTGAGAGGGCAGTATGCTTAGCCGGACTACACCACAGGAGCTTGTTGAAAACAAACTCTATCTCAATTTAAAGGAAATGTTTTGACAATGAATCCATTGGTAAAAATTAGTACGTTTGTTACTTTATACAAAATTGAAAACAAATAACTTCATGGATTTGAAAAAACTAGTTGAAGATCAATCACTAACAAATTTTCCTATAGGTTTAGGAGGATGTAGAACAACTAGTTCTTTTTTTGATTCATGCGATTATGACATAACAATATTTGATAATACATCTGAACCAGACAAAATAATTTTCTATGATGATAATTTTATAAAAATTCATCATGGCTCATTAAAAGAAACAAAGTCTGATGTTCTTGTAAAATATGATGGAATGCAGATAATCCATGATGAGTCTTGGGAACTTCGAATATTTCTATCAAAAATCAAGGAAAAACGTTTAACACTTTACAAAGACTATGCAAAAAATTGTCTGTTTGAATCTCTTTTTTGCTGTGAAAAAACTAAAGAAGGAATCAAAACTTCAAATATTTTTTCATCTTGTTGGCAAATATGTGCATCTTATTTTTTAGCTGATGCTATCTGCTCACTCAATCTGTATAGGCCAAATCCTACACATATGTTAGATATGATGCGCAAATTTGAGAAAAATCAAATAAACGAACAAATCTCAATAGTAACCCAAACAGTTGGCATTGAGAGAGCAATCCAGTCTCTATTGGAAAGGACCCTCAAATCAACAATTGGGTTTTCTGACTTGATTGAAAATAACAACCATTCAAAAATCATCCAAAGAAAACATGATTTATTTATAAAAAATTCAATGTTGTCTGATTGCTATTTTTACTTGGGATACATAAACAAAGAAAACTTTGTAAGGATTAAAGATAAAATTGATGGCCAACCAGATCTTATCCACATCCTAAAGGTTGCCTTTGATATTGAGGCTGATTCTAATCTGCTTGAGCACCAGGCAAAACTCATTCAAAAATCATGCAATACGATTCTTGGCCTCATTTCCAGTGCGTGATTTTCTAAAGCCTTGTACTAACATTTTAAAATAAGTAATATCATCACGTATCTATGACAGATCAAGCATGTGGATGCGAAGCAGACAGCGGCGATCCAACTTATTCATGTGATTGTGATATGCAAGGTCATTGTATATGCAGTCACGATTGCAAATGTAAAACTGACGTTTGTAAAGAAGCAGTCAAACAACTGTAAATCTAGTTGTTTTTATTTTATTTTTTATTTTTTAAATTATTCTTCTTCCTCAAAGCCCCATGATTTTACCAATTCTTTTTGGAACTTGTCTGATTGTTTTTCATCTAATGCGAATCCACAATTTTTGTGAGTTGGAACGACTGTCATCCCATCAAGCTTAAACTCTACTTCGTACAAGTGAACTTTTGAGCACTCACACATTCTAAAATTTCTTAAATTTTCCTCTATATTTGCCTATTTGAATAACGTTTAACTATCTGTGACGTACATTTTTTTTAAATTGAAGACAACATCATTGGCTCTACCTGTAATTGTAATTTTGATTTTGGGTTCATTTCCAATTCTGCCTGCAGCAGCACAAGTCCAAGCAGGTGGTGTTAGTCTTCCTGGTGATCCATCATGGTTTGCAGGAGAGGGTCTTAAACAAGGTGATCTTTTTTCATATTCCATGTGTCATGTAGATTACAAAGAATGTGCTGAGTTTGAAATGGATATGTGGATTAAAGGTGACAAAAAAATTGGAACTGAAGACAAGTGGCTTGTAGAAGTTGTTGTTTATGATGGCAATAAAATTATTAAAGGCGAAATGGAGTTAGGAAAATTTGCACCAGAACCATCTGGAGGCAGTGACAATCTAGGTGTTTACAGAGGTGCCTTCAAATCTTCTATTGCTTGGTTATCTGCTTTTGCAAATGGATATGATGAAACCGGTCAAGATGGACCAAAAAAATTCTCTGCAAAATCTTGGGGAAAAATTGCAAACATTGGTGGTGAGCAAATAATTCCAACCGCTATTGAAAAAGTTACTGTTCCAGCTGGAACTTTTGATACTGTTTTAATATCTTGGAAGACTGGTGGTGCTAAAAGTAAAGTTTGGGTAGTTGATGATTTTCCTTTTCCAATTAAAGCTCAAACATACACCCATGTATCCGAAGGCATTCCCCCGCCAGAATATAGATTTACATTATTAGAGTATAAAGAAAATATCCAACAAAGTCCTTTCACAAAAATTGTATCCACCGAAGACATACAATCTGCTGCAGGGTGTCAACAACACTATGATCTTGTAAGTGTTAAAAAACCTACAAAGAATTTTAATTATCAGATACATGTTTTCTATGGTCCTGAAGATCCAGTAGAAGGTTGTGAGATGCAATGGTTGATCAAATTTATTAGTAAATACGATGACACTGAATTCTTAAACCAAGTCAAATTTGATTTGTTCGTTGTAGATAATAATTTAAAACCATTAAGATCCATTGCACAAGACGAAGGAAGACAATTTCTCTATTCTCCATCAGGGCAAGCTCAAATTGATATGATCATCAAAGAACCTCCTGGAATTGCTCATTATGTAATTTGGGTTTATGGTCTAGCTCCTGAACACATTGTTCCTTCAACCAGTGCTGATTATTTGGAAATAGATATTCCAATTACATCTAGTAAAGATAGTTCATCTACAGGTGATACTACCAACATTCCAGACTGGATTAAAAAGAATGCAGGATGGTGGGCAGATGGCTCAATTGATGACAACTCATTTGTCCAAGGAATTCAATATTTGATCAAAGAAGGAATAATCAAAATCCAACAAACTGCTCAGGATTCAGGATCCGGAAGTTCTGAGCCAGAATCTTGGTTTGGTTAAAAACAACATTTTCATGTCCTACATTCAAATTATTAGAGTTTGATGAAAAATCAGATGATAAAATGGTAGGTCTCTTTAGTTATCCAAAACGACACTTAAAAAAATTAGTTAAAAATGGAGACTATGTTGAAGCACTTGAGTTTGGAAAAAGCTTGGCAGAAAAATTTTCTAATGATCCTGATTACATGTTTATGATGGGAAGCATTTATTTTATTTTAGAAGATTCAAAAAAAGCAATTGCATATTTTGAAAAGGCTTTGGAGATAAAACATGATGATATTGAGACATTGACACTAAAAACAAATGCTCATCTCTCATTACAACAAAAAGATAAAGCAATAGATTGTTGTAAAAAAATTATAATTCTAGATCCTCATAACTATGAAGCTCATGGTCTACTTGAAAAATTAGAATCTCTTTAAATCCTTCTGGTTTTACTTTTCATCTCATATGCATTTTCCATTAACCAATCACAAAACTTTGTAACCTTCTCATCAAACTCTGTCCAAATGTGTACTGAATGGGGAAGAATGTCTATTTTCCAATTATCTGAATATACTCTTACTCCTTCTTTATTCTCATACATGTATGCATCTTGAACTTGTATGTCTCCCAAAATTTCTTTTGCCTTTTCTTTGATCACCTCTCTATTAATTGGAAATTTCTTTCTTTCATAATCAATAATTAAGCTAAGATCCCGTTTACCATACATGTCAAATTCTTCTATTCTCCCCTCTTTTGGAAAATTTACCACTAGTTTGATATTGTATTTTTTGCCTACTTCTTTACCAATCTCAACGATTCTCGTATATGCCATGGCTGGATTTTTCTTTAACATGAAGCGAATTTGTGCTAGATTCGTTTTTAATTGCTGCTGAAGTTCCAAAACTATTTCTGAGAATATCATAATATTTGTAATATGAAATCCCATTATAATCATTAATCTTCTGACAGGGTTAGTTTTTTTAGACGTAAAAATAATTATCATTATTGGCATTACCAATGGATTATGATGGTATACGTGTAGATGATATCTCAGAGAGAACCGATAATGTAAATGACTACAAAGTAACATGTATTGATTTTATCAAAGATATTTCTCATGATTATGAGGCATGGGTTGATTACTATAAACTCCCAGAAGATGAAGACAAAAAACGACGCACTGGAATTAAAGCAACTATAGAAAGAACAAACGAATGGATCGCAAAAGTTGCTCAGACAATAAAAGCAGTTGATGTTGTGATGAATGACGGAATTCAAAAGATGGCCGAATCCACAGCAGGAAAGCCATTTGAAATTGGTGTCTTTGTAAATGGAAAATCAAGCTATACTATGGCAAGTGCCGGAATTATTGATGTTAATGTAAAGTCTAGTGGAGGGCAAGGCAGAAAAACAAAACTTGGTTTTCATTTCAAAGATACTAGATTTAGAATTGAATCAACATGTGGGGCTTTTTTAGATGAAAATAATTTGCCTACTGAAGAATTTGATTTGATGGATATTCATCTTAAACTTCATGCAGAAAATGCAAAACAACGTGATGTAATCTCATTTACTGTTACCATTAGTGAAATGGAAAATGATATCGAATTTGAACGAAGGGGTCTAACTACTATTATTCATATAGTGTAATTTCTATTGCAACTCTTTTCTCGTCTGCTCTTTTTTCCCCAGGATATTTTAACTGCGAAATTTTTTTCTCCAGTTTTTCATCTTTAACTAAATTTGCTTTACCTGTATATGTTGAATTGTTGTATTCTATGATTACATTTGGATTTACCATGGCATTTTTGAACCAGTCCCCATCTGGTCTGTGTCTTGAAAAATAAATTTTTTCATTATATTTTACAGCACGAAGCGTCACTGAATGACGCTTTCCTGTTTTTCTGCCCTTTGTGTTTAAAATTGCATGAAATAGATTATTTTCACTTGCCATGAGCCCATATTTCTGTCAAGTAATTTAACCTCATTGCTAGAAATTTCTGATATTTGGTATGATAAGCAAATCTGAATAATGTAATACATGTCAGTTAAACTAGAAAATATGCCTGAAAATATGGCTACGGCTGATGATTTTGTTGGAAAAAAAGTCATAGATAGAGAAGGCATAGAGTATGGCAAAGTCAAACACATACACATTAACCAACACACTCTAATCGTTTCAGGAGTTACAATTCATCAGGGATTTAACAAAGACTATTTCCTTTCTAATGATTACATTGATAAATTCACTGAGGAAACTTTGCTACTTAGCAGACCACCAATTAGATCAGGAATTCCAGTAGTTGACATTGATAGTCATAAAATAGGAAAAGTAAAACGGCTCCACAGAAATTCTGATACCAATGAACTTGAATCTATTGAAATCAGTGATGGATTGATGCATTCCAAAATTATATCTAAATCAGAAATTTGGGGCGTAGGCGAAAAAATCATTCTTAAAATGACAAAAGAAGAATACAAAAAACTAGAATAATTTTATTTTCTAAAATCTCACTTTATGCTTATGCCTTTTTGCCACATTTTAGACAAATAGGAATCCCTTTTTCAATTGTTATGTCTACATTTGATGAGTGACACTTTTGGCATAGTCCTTTCATGTCCTATTTGCTTCAAAGGCTCTTTAAATTTTTTATGAGATGGTTTCTGAACGCTTGCAATTTATAATTGAGATAAGCGATCAAAGTATTGTATTCCGTAGAGACTAGATCTCTTTCAAAATCTTTCGGTACAGTAACTGCAGTAAATGACATTTCATTTGCTGTTGAATCTGGCGAGATCTTTGGATTTTTAGGTCCAAATGGCGCAGGCAAAAGTACTACTATAATGATCCTTACAACACTACTAAAACCAACTTCTGGGCAAGCTTTGGTTTTTGGATTTGATGTAATGACACAACCAAAACAAGTCCGTCAAAGCATTGGATATGTGCAACAAGAATCCACAGTAGATGAATATCTTACAGGCAGGGAAAATTTACTTTTACAAGCAAGACTCAATCATATTCCAAAAGATCAAATCGATAAAAGAATTGATGATGTCTTGGAATTAATTGAATTATCTGATAAGCAAAATGATCCTGTAGTTACATATTCTGGTGGGATGAGAAAACGATTAGACATTGCTGGTGGACTGTTACATCGTCCCAAAGTGTTATTTTTAGATGAACCTACAGTTGGATTGGACATTCAAACACGCCGAAAAATTTGGGAATATATCAAAAAAATACACAAGGAATTTGAAATGACTATCTTTCTTACAACTCACTACATGGAAGAAGCAGACCAACTATGTGATAGAATTGGAATTATTGATCGTGGAAAGATTCAGATAATTGATTCGCCTGAGAATATGAAAAATGCAATGGGTAATGAAGTTATATCGTTGACATTTGAAAATGGAAATTCTGCTGACTTTTTGTCTCAATTACGCCAGATTGATTTGATAAAAAAAATAAATGAAGACAATAACAAACTAACTATTTTTGCATCAAAAGGAACAGAGGTAATTCCTAAAATTTTTCAAATTTCTTCTGAACTTCAAATTAAAATTATTTCAATATCGTTAACTCAACCTACTTTGGACGATGTCTTCATTTCTTACACAGGTCATGAAATAAGAGATGATGATACCATATTTAATCAAAAACGAGAACATGCAAAAATGAAGAGGTTGCGTGCATGAATTCCTTAATGTATGACACTTATACTATTTTTTGGAGAGAACTAAAACGATACAAAAAATCCCGTAGTGGAGTTTTGATTAGATTGATTCAACCTGCAATTTGGATAATTGTAATTGGAAATACTTTTTCAGGAACTCAGCCATTAATTCAATCAGTTGGTTTTGAAGGGCAATATATTGAATTTATGGCGCCTGGTGTGATTATACTAACTGCAATTTTTACTAGCATTTTTGGTGGAGTCAACACTCTCTGGGACAGAAGATATGGGTTTATGAATAAGGCACTGACATCTCCTATTTCACGCTCCTCTATAGCATTAGGAAAAATGTCTGCAATTTCTTTAATTTCTGCACTACAAGCTAGCTTGATTGTAGGAATTGCTTTGGCAATTGGTGTGACTTTTCCAAATCCGTTTATGATTGCGCCAATTATGGCAATTGTAATCTTGTTTTCCTTGGGATTTTCTGGAATCTCTGTTATTGTAGCTGCAACTGCAAAATCTCAAGAGACTTTTTGGGGTGTGATCAACTTTCTTGGAATGCCTTTGTTTATGTTAAGCCCAGCGCTCTTTCCCTTGGAATTACTTCCTGATTGGTTGGCAACTATTGCAAAACTCAATCCTGTAACTTACACTGTTTTATTGGTTAGAGAAATGATGACTGGGGTTTCAGAAGGGGGAATATCTGCGTTATTAAGCATTGGAGTTATTACTGTATTTGTATTGGTGATGGTTGGCTTGGCTAGCTATGTGTTTACTAGAGAAGTAAACAAACCATTTTAAAAAATCTATAATTGTAGTTCTGTTTTTCTAATTTTGAGTTCAAATTATACTTTCTATATAGATCATGGAGGGATATTGTTTTTCAGTAATCTATGATTGTTATTGCTAAATAAATTGCAAAATACATTGATTCAATGATAACAAAGATAACATCATTGCTAATGATCGCAACTATAGTTGCTATTATGGCACCACTAAGCGCAAATGCCGAATCAGCACCTGATACACCTGATTCAAGATATGTGTATAATATCAATGGTGCTGGTGCAACATTTCCATTCCCTCTGATTGATTTATGGAGAGTCGAATACAATAATGATTTTGACAACGTAAATCTAAACTATCAATCAATTGGAAGTGGAGGTGGAGTAAAACAGCACATCGAGAAGACTGTGAATTTTGCAGGTTCTGATGCACCACTGACAGTTAAGGAAAGAGGACTTGCACCTGACACATTACATATTCCTGAAACCGTAGGAGGGGTCACCGTAACATACAACATTCCTGAAATTCCAAAAAGCGGATTGAAATTAACTGGAAAGTTAGTTTCTGATATCTTTACGGGAAACATCACTAAATGGAATGATCCACTGATTAAAAATATTAATCCTGGATTGAACCTTCCTAATCAAGATATTGTAGTGGCACATCGTTCAGATGGTTCTGGCACTACCTTTGTCTTCACTGACTATCTTACAACTGTTGATCCTGATGGTTGGGGTAAAAAGGTAGGAAAAGGAAAATCGGTTCCATGGCCAGTAGGGTTAGCTGCAGCAGGAAATGAAGGTGTTGCAGGAATTGTAAGGTCTACTACATACTCTGTGGGGTATGTTGAGTTAGCTTATGCCTTTCAAACTGGAATGACTTTTGCACATGTTCAAAACGGTGACAAAAGTAAATTCATTGAGCCAAGCATAAAATCTATTACTGCTGCTACAGCTGGACTTGCAAATAAACTTCCAGCAGGAGACGCAGATTGGTCTACAGTATCTGCAGTAAACGCACCTGGTCCTGACTCGTATCCAATTTCGAGTTTCTCGTATCTTCTTGTGTATAAAGATCTAAAAGAAACATCAAAGAACAAGGAAGAGGCAAAAGCAATGCTTCACATGATTTATTGGATGATAACTGATGGACAAACATTTGCACCTACTTTATTGTATTCTCCACTATCTGACAATGTTGTAGAGTTGGCCAAAAAAAGTTTATCCCAGGTAACCTATGACGGCGAAGTACTTTGGAAGTATGATAGTTCTGTTAAACCTACAGAAACTAAAACAGAAACCAAAACTACCGATTATGAAATTCCAGACTGGATTAAAAACAATGCAAAATGGTGGGCAGATGGTTTGATCACTGATCAAGACTATATCAAAGGACTACAATATCTGATATCTCAAGGTATTCTTAAAGTCTAAACTCTTTTTTTCTTTTTATTTTTTTAATAAATTTTAATTTTGTATTTTTGTTCTATATTTTTAAAATTTAATTTTTATTTTTTTAACGATTTTAAATTTAATATTTTGAAATTCTTTTTTTAAAATACAACTTTTTTCTATATAGTGTTACGAGAACTATCTACCATTATGTTCTATCTGTAGAGAATAGTGATCTAGCTTATAGTATCCAAATTACTGATAAAGTCAATGAATTACAAAAACGCAATAACTATGACGACATTAAGTGTAATTGCAGTATTTGCAATCGCATCTTTTGCAGGTTTTGAAATAGCTGACACTGATGCAGCTCCCGCAGCAGTTCAACCAGCCAAATACGTATTTGTAGAAGGCACTACTCCCACTGCAGAGTTTAAATTTCGAGATGGAACTGAAATAACTCCTGTTCAACTATTCACTCAGACAGGTGGATTTGGAAGTAGTATTGTCGAAGGAACATCTCGATCTGAAACTGCAAGTAGTGGTGAAAAAGCTGGTCGAACTAAACCCTCCTTTACATTGGAAAAGAATGTAGGTGGAACTCCTTTCCTTTACAAAGCAACTGATGAGGCACAAAAATACATACTCAATACAGGATTTGAACACATGTACAAATATTTTGGTGTTACATTATATTTGAGTGCAGGCGGAGAAACTCTCCGAGCTTTTGAGTATCGTGATTGCCGAGTAACCAACTATGCTGTGACTACAAAGGCTGACAATGAAGAAGGGTACACTGGAAAAGGATTTGTGTATGTAGATCAATTTGCTTTCGAGTGTGATGGTTATACCCCCCTCAATCCAGCAATGGATAAAATGAAAAATTCTGCCAAAGCAAAAACAATCAATTCAAGTGATATAAAATCTACAGACAAATGGGAACCCGGGTTTTCTGTAAAACCCTAAATTCTCCATTTCTTTTTTTATTTTTTAATAAATTTTAATTACATTTTTATTCTTCAGAAATAATACTTTGAATATTCTCATCTATTGCAACTTCGGCAATATCGCTTGAATACTCTGCAATTCTTCTCAAGTCTTCTAAAACAAATCTGATTATTGTTGAATTTTTTTCATCCTCTTTAATCTTTGACATAATTTCTTTTTCTTCTTCAATTACTTTGTTTACTTTCTCTGCAACATTTTCACCCTTTTGAAAATCATGATTCTGAACAGCGGTAATAGATTCTTCAAAAACTTCCAGTGATTTCTCAGATAATTTTTTAATTTTATTTATGATTTTTGGGTCTATGTTCTCTTCTATGAATTTAATTCTTTTAGCAATTAAACTTGCATGATCTCCTATTCTTTCTATTTTACTTATTATTGTTCTATATTCAAGGCAGTCTGACGGTCTTTTCAATCCCATGTCTTGTAGTATGTTTTCATTTCCAACTGCCAAAACTAGATTTCGTCTCATATACAGTCCAAATCTGTCCACCTCATCATCCATATTGACAACTTCATCTGCATGAGCAGTATCTACTTCTTCCAAGGCTTCTATTGATTCTTTTACCATGTTAGTCGCCATCAAGTACATTCTTTTTAATGCCGTTTCAAATGACAGCTCTGGCAATCTAGTTAGAATTTGAATAGTCATTGCCTCGGAGCTGGATTCTACAATTTCTGTGCCTATCATAGATGTGCGAACCAATTCTCTTACACTTCTAGAATGCTCTGAAGGAATTTTCATTCCCTTTGTTTTTATCTGAATTGTTTTATATCCTGCAAGATATGCTGCAATAATTTTCCGTTTAACTGAATCTCCAGAGTCTTTTTGACTGGAATATATGACTGCCGTAGTTTTTTTTCCATCATTTTGTTCTCTTGGAAATAGAGTCATTGATTGATTTGAATTTTTTACAATGGTTATATTTTCTCCAACTTTAATTTTTAATTCCTCAATCCAGTCTTTTGGCAATGATATGATATAAGTTGAACCCCCACTGAGCTGTATTCTTCTTGTTTGCTTGGTATTTTCAATGATTTCCAATCGATCTATAATAATGAAAATTTCTTAATTACAATATAGTTGATGATCTATATAGAATCATGATCACCTCATAAAGTATAGTGAAATATTAGATATTCTATTTTTACACCAAAAGACTGTGGATAAAACAAATCTGAATTTAAAAAAAAGAATAATTTCAGATAAAGTATTCAAGATTGGGGCTACAGTTGCCGGAACATATGTCTTGGTGATAGTTGTATTAATTGCATTTCAGCTATTATCTGAATCGTATCCTATTTGGGAGGAAGAAGGATTATCATTTATCACAAAAACTGATTGGAATGCAGTTGAAGATAGAGAATCATTTGGTGCATTACCTTACATTTTGGGTACCTTGACTACATCTGCAATTGCAATGATGATTGGCGTTCCACTAAGCATAGGAATTGCAATGTTTATCTCAGATGCTCCTCCAAAAATCGGTGCACCACTAGGCTTTATGGTAGAACTTTTAGCCGCTGTCCCAAGCGTTATTTATGGTCTATGGGGGCTCTTTGTTTTTAGAATCTACTTTCGAGATTGGTTTGAAACTCCATTACATAATGCATTTGGTGATAATATCTGGTTATTTTCTGGCAATCCATATGGATTGGATATTCTAACTGCAAGCGTTATTCTTGCAATTATGATTATTCCAACTGTTTCTGCAGTTTCACGTGAAATAATGAAAGCTGTTCCTCAACAACAAAAAGAAGCAGCTTACATGCTTGGTGCAACTAAATGGGAGATGTTCAAACTTGCAATATTTCCTTATTCAAAAACTGGTCTGATAGGCGCTTCTATCTTAGGTCTTGGAAGGGCAGTAGGCGAAACAATGGCAGTTACCATGTTAATTGGAAACGCAACTGGCATTGGCGCAATACCATCATCACTATTTGGACCAAGTCAAACAATGTCAAGTATTATTGCAAATGAATTCGTCGAGGCATCTCCTGCATCTATACATATGCCTGCATTGATTGGGGTTGGATTGATTCTTCTCTTAATTGCTATTGTGATTAATGTTATAGCTCATTTGCTTGTAACAAGAATGCTCAAAATAAAGGAAGGTGCAATAAATAATTGAATTCAATTCAAGACCGAAGACAAGAATATAGATCCTTATTCAAACAAAATGTTGCAAAAAGATTACTGGTAGATAAGGTTGTAAAGATTATTGTTTTTTCATGTGTGATTATCGCAATTATCCCGTTAGGTAGTATCTTAGTTGAAGTATTCAAAAATGGATTGACTGCAATTAGCATTGAATTCTTAACAGAAACTCCTGGCTCCGCTGGTTCTGGAGAGGGAGGAATTGGTCCTGCAATTCAAGGAACTCTGATAATTATAGGACTATCCAGTATTATCGGTGTTCCAATAGGTGTGATGTCTGGTATTTTTCTATCTGAGTATGGAGACAATGCACTTGCAAGATTTGTTCGATTCTTTAATGATGTCTTTATGGAATTTCCATCAATCATTCTTGGAATATTTGCATTTTTGATAATTGTTTTGGTTCTTGGTCATTTTTCAGTCTGGGCAGGTGCATTTGCATTATCTCTAATTATGTTCCCTATTGTTGCAAGAACTACTGAGGAATCATTGAAGATGGTGCCTATGACATATAGAGAAGCCGGAACTGCTTTAGGATTAAAAAAATGGATTATCACATTTAGAATTGTGATCTCTGCTGCAAAGAGCGGCATGATTACTGGAATACTACTATCTGTATCTAGAATTGGCGGCGAAACTGCTCCACTAATTATGACTATTCTTGGAAGTAGTCAGTTCTTTAGTAGTATGGATACTCCAATGGATGCATTACCTTTGAGAATATGGCGACTTTCTTTATTGCCATATGACAGTGCTCAACTTCAGGGATGGGGGGCAGCATTGGTTTTGATTATGATTATACTTGGAATCAATTTGGGAATCAGATATTATTTTATGAATAAAAAAAATGGATTCATCGGACAATTAATTAAACAAAGGAGAAATGCTACAAAATGACAGCATTGACAACAAATCTCCCTAGCATAGAAGCATCTCCTTTTACACCTTCTGAATCTTCATCCACTATTGATACTAACAAGTACAAAATGATTGCAGAAAATGTTACTGTAAGTTATAGTGGAATAGACGCTGTAAAAAATGTCACAATGAAATTCAAAGAAAAATCTGTCACTGCTTTAATTGGACCATCTGGTTGTGGGAAAACCACTTTTCTCCGATGTCTTAACAGAATGCATGATATGACAAAGAATGCTAAAGTTACCGGTAAAGTTATGATTGATGATATAGATCTTTATTCAAAAGAAATTGATCCTATTTACCACCGAAGAAAAGTTGGAATGGTTTTTCAAAAACCAAATCCCTTTCCTACAATGTCTATTTATGATAATGTGACAGCTGGTCTTAGATTAAATGGAGTTAGAGATAAAAAAATTCTAGATGAAATTGTCGAAGATTCTTTGAAGATGGCATACCTTTGGGATGAAGTAAAAAATGATCTAAAAAAATCTGCGATTGAATTATCTGGTGGTCAACAACAACGTCTCTGTATTGCCAGAGCACTTGCTATACAACCTGAAGTGTTACTTATGGATGAACCTGCATCGGCACTTGATCCAATTGCAACTCAAAAAATTGAAGAAACAATCATTGATCTAAAAAATGATTATACAATTATCATTGTAACTCATAACATGCAACAAGCAATTCGTGTTTCTGACTATACTGGATTTATGTATCTTGGTGATCTAATAGAATTTAGAGAAACAAAGAAATTATTTACAGATCCAAAAGACGAACTTACGGCAAAATATGTGCAAGGTCACTTTGGATAAATGACTCGATTAATCGACCCTTCACTGCACAAATTATCTTTTATCATGTCTGAAATGGGCGATATGGTAATTGAATCAATATCTTTGGCAATCGATTCGTATTTGACAGGAACCAATACCAAAGATAAAGTTCTAAAATTATCTGATGCTATTCGTGCAAAATACTTTGAAGTAGAAGATCTTACATTTGATATGTTGTTAAAGTATCAACCTGTTGCTGATGACTTTAGATTAATTCGTTCATCAACCGAAATTTCATACGCATTTTCTAGATTTGGCAGATATGCTTATGATATTACTCTTGTCCGAGATTTGTTTGGCGATGTATCTGAGTGCACTAACGCATCACTTGCTGAATCCACAAAAAAAGTGAAACACATGATCAAAGCAGCAGTTTTGTCTTTTGCAGAATTGGATGTTAGAAAAGCTGTTGAAATTCGTGAGGATGAAAAATTCATTGATAGAATATATCGTGAAAGATTACCAAAACTGATTGAATCTACAAATACTAGATGTGCCCTTGCTGAAGCATTATTGTTGAGATATTTGGAAAGAATTGGTGATCATGCTGTATTCATGAGTGATGCAATTAACTATATTGTAACAGGCAAACATCGTCCAAGCGAAGAGCGTATTGCATCTCATACGAAAACTGAAAATTAACTAATCATCGGTAGATACAATGATAATTTCACAATTTACTTAATTATGAAGAAAATTCTTTTTGTCTGTGTTGAAAATGCTGGCAGGAGTCAAATGGCTGAAGCATTTTTTAAAAAATACATGCCAAAAGGATTTGAAGTTATCAGTGCTGGAACAAAGCCTAGTTCTGAAGTAAATTCAATCGTTTTACAAGCAATGAATGAAATTGGTATTGACATTAAAAATCAAACACCAAAACATATCTCGCAACAAATTATATCTGAATCTGAAAAAGCAGTTAACATGGGTTGTATCGACAAAGAGTCATGTCCTGCTTTGTTTATGAAAGATGTACTTGATTGGCAAATTCCAGATCCTAAAGGAAAATCAATAGAAGAAGTAAGAAAAATCCGTGATCAGATAAAAACAAAGGTGATAATTTTAATTAAATCTCTTGAGGAAAATGACTGATGTCATATTCCAATTTACAAATTTTTATCGTTGAATTAATTGGAACATTCGTTCTTGTTGTGTTTGCAACTGGCTCTATTGTTTATGATGTTCAAACAGGTGGAACATTGGGAATTTCTTTTGCTGCCATTGCGCCATTTATTGCATTAATAATTGGAATCTATTTTTTTGGAAAAATCTCATTAGCACATTTTAATCCTGCAGTGACAATTGCGTTTTACATTACAGGACATATTTCTAAGATTCAAATTGCATATTATTTTGCTGCAGAAATTATTGGGGCACTGCTTGGTTCTTTGTTTGTTATGAGTTTTATTGGCACTGGAGCACATCTTGGAGCAAATTCACCCAACCCCAATTTTTCATTATTTTTGATATTTCCAGTTGAAGTTTTAGCGTCTGCTATGTTGATGGCTGTGATTTTTACTGTAGTTTACACAAAAGGACTCAAAGGATTTGGGGGTATTGCAATTGGTGGAATTGTTGGGTTGGATATCTTTTTTTTGGCTGTTGTTTCCGGCGCTTCCATGAATCCTGCTAGGGCATTAGCTCCTGCATTACTCTCCGGTGTATTAGATAATTTGTGGTTATACTGGACCGCACCATACGTTGGAACTATCATTATTGCATTTCTATTTCGAAAAAAATTCCATTCAAAAATTAATTCTTCTTAGAGGAAATCCATTTACATAGTTCACATAATTCCACAGAATCTAAAGTCAATTTCCTTATTGTTCTGATTGTTTTACCTCATAATGTCTTGATATATACTTCAAATCTTGAACAAAGTTCAGAATTAACAAGATTATGTCAAGATATTCTAGCCATAAATGATCGAATTTATTTTGTATCGACCATTAACAAAAACGGCAAACCCACAGAATCACAATTTCGTAATGACCAAATCATTACAAATCTAACATCCAACGAAATAGCAATGTTATACATGCAACGAACATTACAATCCACTTTGACCAAAGAATTTGATGATGTATTGGGGTCTCTTGATTTTATTACAATACAAAGAGAAGCGTTACTAGAGTTTATTTTTCCATTTTCAAATGGGGTTATTCTCGTTATGGCTGATTTAGATGTAGTCTCAAGATATCTTGCAAAAACAATCTCATTTTTGATTAGAGACTTTGAGTGCAAAATCCAGGATTCCCTATATGCACAGATGTAATCTGTAAGATGCCATTTTTTTATTTATTCTGATGCAAATTTTTTATCTTAATTTTTAATCAAATTACATAGAGAACATAGTTTTATTTTAATTTACTATTACCATGTAAAATATTTAGTATATTTTTTTAGATCTATGTTGATAATACATGATATGCAAAAAACTGAATGTGATCGATGTGGAAATAAAAATACTGAAATTTTGAGACGTGGAAAATTCTCTCAAGATGTTTTATTTTGTCCTTTCTGTGATGATATTTGCAATAAACTGGGCTAGGTTCACAGAGTTATTCTATATAGATTATGATATTTTATAGATATACTGAAAGTAATTGCAATTCTGTTTTAAAATGTTATCGTATTATATGATTAATGAATGCCACTAACTCCCTTGAACATGACAAGTTATCATTTTCAAAAATTTTATTATCAAAAGAAGTGGCAGACATTATTAAACAAGTAGTAAAAGAGTCAACCGTGACTGTTCGTCCTAGATGTGATGATAGGGAGAAACATAAAAAATTTGGAAGATAATATCATGTCAAAAATCACCCAATCCCAATGCAGTCCAAAGTGTTGGTGTAAACAAGAAAAATCCAACAGATATTCATACGCTGATTCATTTTGTGCCTAGAAATCTATTCTAATTATATCATATTACGAATAATAATGACCCAAATCACAGTTGATTATTGTCTAATTCTCAAAAATTATTCAATGATGCAAAAAAAGTAATTCCATCAGGGGTAAACAGTCCTGTTAGGTATTTTGAACCATATCCATTCTTTGCCAAAAAATCTAACGGCGCTTACATCTGGGATGAAGACAAAAACCGATACATTGATTTTTGCAATGGTTATGGCGCATTACTGTTAGGACATCGACGAAAAGAAATTATCAATGCCGTATCAAAGCAATTAACACAAGGAACTCTATTTTGTACTCCAACAGAGTCTGAAATAGAACTATCGAAATTAATTATTAATAATTTTAATTCCATTGACAAAGTTAGATTGGTAAATACAGGTGGTGAAGCTACAATGACTGCTATAAGACTAGCTCGTGGATTTACAAAAAAGAAAAAAATCATAAAATTTGAAGGTTGTTATCATGGAGCACATGATTCTGTTTTGGTAAAAGCAGGATCTGGTTCTGCCCATAATGGAATTTCTATATCTGATGGTGGATTAGATGAGGTTTCAAAAAACACTCTTGTTGTGCCATATAACAATTCTGAAGAACTTGAAAAAATCATAACAAAAAACAAAGATATTGCTGGAGTTATAATTGAGCCCATCTTAGCTAATATGGGATTAATTTTACCTGAAAATAATTTCCTTTCTAAAGTTAGAAAAATTACAAAAGATAATGATGTTCCTTTAATTTTTGATGAAGTTGTAACTGGATTCAGAGTGTCTCCAGGTGGTGCCCAACAACATTTTGGAATCAAACCAGACATTACCACTTTGGCTAAAGCATTAGGAAATGGATTTGTTATTGCAGCTATGGGTGGGAAAAAAGAAATAATGGATTTACTTTCCCCAGGTGGTAAAGTTTACCAAGCTAGCACCTATGCTGGAAATCCCATATCTGTCAGTGCAGCAATTGCTTCAATAAAAACAATAAACAAAATAAAACATAAACTGTATTCAAAACTTGAACAGTATAATGCCATGCTCACTCATGCTATAGGTGATATGGCAACTGACATGAAAATACCTCATCAAATCAATTTCACATCATCAATGTTCCAAATTTTCTTTACAAACAAGCCTGTAATCGACTACCAGTCATCAAAGAATGCAGATGCAAAAAAATTCCAAAAAATGTTCACATCTTTATTAAAAAAAGGTGTTTTTATTGCACCATCTCAGTTTGAAGTAGTTTTTCTATCTGATGCACACACACAAACTGATCTAAACT
>JAICOU010000101.1 GCA_025930495.1 Nitrososphaeraceae archaeon | reverse complement strand
TCCTTTTGATTGGAATGTGGCACAACCATACCTAATTGGACTTACTGTAGGTGATGGAACAAGATTTGAAAAAGAAATAGAAGCTGCCGCACCTGCATTAGAACCAAGTCTTGAACTTGTTGGATTTTTTGCGATAATTGGTACTTACGTTGGAATAATACCTGTTATGATAGGATTACTTTGGCTTCCATTTATCAAAAAGATTAGCAAAAATAAATATCATTTCTTTTTGGCAATAACTGTAGGGCTTTTACTATTCTTAGCTATTGATTCTGTTGAAGAAGCTTTAGATGTGTCTAAAGAAAATCTTGCAGGTAGCTTTAACGGCGCATTGTTGGTTGCCACAGTTACCGTACTATCTTTTCTTGGATTATATCATTCTGGTGAAAAATTAGTAAAAAAAGCAGAATCATCTAGAATTACAAAACCTCTAGCAGTTGCATTAATGATTGCAATAGGAATTGGACTACATAATTTTGGAGAAGGACTTGCAATTGGAGCAGCTGTTGGTCTTGGTTCAATTGCGTTTAGTACTTTTCTGATAGTGGGATTTGCTTTGCACAATACAACTGAGGGTATTGCAATTGCATCCCCTCTGTCACGAGACAAATCATCATTCATAGGAAAAGCAATGATAGGAAAGCTTGCGGTATTGGGATTGATTGCTGGTGCTCCAGCTATTTTTGGTGCATGGGTAGGTGGATTTGTTTACTCTCCATTTACATCTGTAGTTTTTCTTTCAATAGGAGCAGGTGCAATATTTCAAGTAATAATTATCATATTGAAGTGGATACGAGAAGAAGGTGACAAAAATCTTTCAAGTGCAGCAGTTGTATCTGGCATTTCAGTTGGAATGCTTATCATGTATCTTACAAGTATCTTGGTTTGATTTTTCAAACAGGTTCAGGGTGTATTGTAATTACTGCATTTTTAATCTGAGTCCTTATCACATGTTCTATTTCTGATGTCAAGTCGTGAACTTTTTCAATAGATGATTCTTTGTCAAATGAACAATCTATGTCAATTTTAAGAATATTTTCAAAATTTAGAGAAACTATGCGACCTATTTTTTTTATTGCTGTATATTTTTTTAAAATTTCTCTTATTTTTTCCTCAGTGATCTTATCTTCTACGTTTAAATTTATTGGAACTGTAAGAAATGGTTCTAGATGAATAGTTACATGTTCTATTTCAGGTATGTTTTCTTGAATTTTTTGTTCTATTACTTCTGATATTTTATGCGCAGAATATAGGTTGATTTCTCTATCCACCATTACATGTAGATTTGAGTATGTCTTTCCTTTGGTTTTATGAGATATTATATTATGAACTCCCTTGACCCCGTCTACACTTTTTGCAATATCGTTAATCTTTGCATCTAGAGGGACATTCTTCCAATCTGGTTCAAAATGAATGGTGATTACTGCATTTGACATTTTATTTTTAATATTATTTTCAGCCATACTGCTAATTTCATGTGCTCTATCAAAACTGGTATCTCCTCTTAATGATATTGTGACATCTGCAAATATTGTATCCCCTGATCTTCTCATTAGAATTGTTTCTACTCCTATCACGCCTTCTGTATTTACAACAATTTCTTTTACTTTTCTTACAAGTTCTGGTGATATGATATCTGTCAGCTCTAGTGCTGTCTTGTGAACTAATTTTAAACTGAGAATTGCTAAAACTACTCCTAGAATTAACGCTGCAACAAAGTCTCCATTATAGAATCCATATGATACTAACACAATTCCTACAATTGCAACTATTGTTGAACCCAGATCCATAAACGCATGATAAAAATCAGCTTTGAGAGTTGTACCACCGATTTTTTTAATTGATTTTCGAAGAAGAACTATTCTAAAAATATCTATTCCTATTGTGTATAACCCACCAATAATTGCAAAAATCCCTGGCAATGTACTAGGTAGTGGATTCTGTAATCTCTGAATTGATTCATAAATGAAAAAGCCCGCTATTAGAAAAATTGCAATTCCACCAATCATTCCTCCAAGTGATTCAATTTTTCCATGACCGTAGGTGTGTTCTTCATCTGGAGGCTTGATTGCCATTCTAGCTGCCAAAAGCAGTATTGCTGTAACAACACTGTCCAGCAACGCATGAATGCTATCTGTAATCAGACCTAAACTGTTAGAAATTAAACCAAAAACTAATTCCACAATAAATGCGGAAAATATGGCTAACAGTGAAATCTGTAAAATCTTTGTTCTTTGAATGAACATTTCTATCTGTTTTAGTAATTACTCCATGTATTACAAGTATTCTGAAGATAATTCATGCGACAAGATTATTTGTGATAAGTAATATTTTTTGTTGTGTTACGTAGAAAATCAATCATTTTACTTACCATTCTCTCTTCTATGTTCTTAATCCCGATTATACAGGCAGAAGCTGCCAGTAACCCAAATCTGTTTGTCTCGGCTGAAAATTCCCTATTTGACAATCATTTTTCTGGCTCTATGGTAGTTGAAGTTGTAATCAGAGATTCAAATCTTCAAGATACAGATGAAGGAAAAGGTGAGCCTGATGTTACTATTAATGGTAAATCTTTACGAATG
>JAICOU010000069.1 GCA_025930495.1 Nitrososphaeraceae archaeon | reverse complement strand
CCGCGTCCAATTTGGCAAATAATGTTTTCAACACATCATACTGATGTAGGATTACTATACCTCATAACGTCTCTTGCATTCTTGTTTCTGGGCGGTACATTAGCTCTTGCAATTAGAGCAGAACTGTTCTTACCAGGATCACAAATAATTGCAGACTCGATGACATTTAACAGAATGTTTACTGTACACGGAACAACATTGATTTTCTTATTCATTTTGCCATTTGCATCTGCAGTCGGTAATTACCTTGTTCCAATCATGGTCAGATACAAGGACATGGCATATCCAAAATTAAATGCAATAGCATTTTGGATGATTCCGCCAGCAGGTGCACTGATTTGGTTGGGCTTTGCTGACTTTACTTGGTATGCAACACCACCATATTCTATTATCAGTGCGCCAGGTCCAGCCGCAGACATGTGGATATTTGGACTAAAAATTTTGGGAATCTCATCAGTACTTGGAGCTATCAACTTTATTGTTACAATTTTAAAATGCAAACATCCAGACATGTCAATTGGCCAAGTACCATTATTGGCTTGGTCGTTTTTGACATCATCATTAATTGTTCTAGTTGCAATTCCTACATTTGCAGCAGCACTTTTGATGTTACTTACTGACAGACTTGGCGTAAGTGGATTCTTCAATCCTGCAATGGGTGGTGATCCAATTGCATACGCACACTTGTTCTGGTTTACATTCCATCCTGAAGTGTATGTACTAGTTATTCCAGCAATCGGAATGATGTATGAAATTATTCCAAGATTCTCAAGAAAACCGATATTTAGTCACAGCTCTGGAATCTTTGCTTTTGTATTATTATCGATGGTAAGTTTCTCGTCTTGGGCACACCACATGTATGCTACAGGAATGTCATTTACTGAAAAAACTGTATTTATGATAGGAACACTAGCTGCAGTGCCCGCATCTGCAATGCACGTCTTTAACTTTATTGCAACAATGTGGAATGGTAGAATCAAATTTGCAACACCAATGATGTGGGCTGTTGGAGGAATTGCATTATTTTTCTCAGCAGGAGCAGGTGGCGTTGTTAATGCTGCAATGCCATTGGACTTCCAAACACATGACAGTTATTGGGTAGTTGGTCACTTCCACCTATTTGTAATGGGAACAATTGCATTTGGTTCAATAGGTTTCTTTTACTACATATTTCCATATGTAACAGGAAGAATGTATAATGAGAAAATGGGACAAGTTCACTTTGTATTGTCATTTGTAGGAACAGTTTTGGTATTCTT
Organism: Nitrososphaeraceae archaeon; assembly: GCA_025930495.1. Lineage (GTDB taxonomy): Archaea > Thermoproteota > Nitrososphaeria > Nitrososphaerales > Nitrosopumilaceae > Nitrosarchaeum. Next base: position 4,044 of record JAICOU010000069.1, on the reverse strand, counting down.
TACACAACATGTGCTTGGTCTATACGGAATGCCAAGAAGAGTTTATGATTATCCACCAATTCCAGAATGGATTACTATGAACCAAATTGCTTCAGTAGGTGCCATGATTATTGGTGTTAGTATGGCGATATTTTTGATAAACATGATTTACAGTTCTGGCAAAGGAAAATTAGCAGACACCGACGATCCATTCAATCTAGGTGGCAAATACTATTATCCTTTTGAAGCAAAGAACCCACATCATTAGGAGAAATATGAAATGAATCAACATAACCAAGAAATTTACAGAACAACTTCATCAAGGACTGGAAAAATGATGGCAATAATGCTAGGCATTTGCATTGTTGGCGGTGTAATCTTCTTTGGTATGTGGGATTACTGGACATCCACCCCAGCTGCAGTAGTTGGAATGATGAGTGAAACTATTGAACATGATCCACAAGCTGCATTTTCCGGTGTGCACATACCTGTAAAATTATCATTTATTGAATCATCTGATTTTAGAACTTTGTCATTTAATGCATTACCTGGTGAAGAAGGACACAATCCAACAATTAATGCAAATGTAGGTGATGAAATTAATTTTGAAGTTATTAATGATGGAAAATCATTTCACGCGTTTGGTGTAACAAAAGCAGATGAAGGGTTTTCCGGAATTATCCCAAAAAGTGAAGTGGCAAGTGCAAGCAATCCATTAAAGCCCGGAGAAGGTGGCAAAGCAGATTTTATTCCTAGTGAAGAAGGAACATACTACTACATCTGTACTGTTCCTGGACATAGAGAACAAGGAATGGTTGGGGAGATTATTGTAGGCCCATCAAAAACAAGTGGTTCTACTAGTCAAGCGGCAGCCCCAACTGGAGTTCATCATGATTTTAGTTTAGATTTTATTGAATCATCTGATTTTAGAACTTTATCATTTAATGCATTACCTGGCGAAGAAGGACACAATCCAGAATTTAAAGTAAAATCTGGTGATGAAATTACTTTCTCTGCAGTAAATGCTGGTAAATCATTTCATTCATTTGGTATTGTCTCAGATCCAGAAAATTTCAATAATATACTTTGGAATTCTGCTATTGCAGCTGCATCAAACCCACTAAAACCAGGTGAAAGTGGGAGTGTCACCTTTGTTGCAGGTGCTCCAGGAACCTACTACTACATTTGTACCGTTCCAGGACATGCATTGCAAGGAATGCAAGGTTCATTCATAGTGGAATAGTTTGGCATTACAATATCTTGCATTGGCAGCTCTGATTGTTTTGTATTCTTTGATGTTTATCGGCGGATATGTTTCCTCAGCTGGACTTGGCTTGACATGTCCTGACTGGCCACTATGTCCAAATGGAATAATGCCAAATGAAGAATATTTCATTGAATGGACTCATAGACTAATTGCTGCAACTACCGGTGCTCTTGTAATTGCTACTGCAATAGGTAGTTGGATTAACAAAAATGCTGGTAGAAAAATTAAATTCACTAGTACTTTTGCAGCAACGCTTGTAGTTACACAAATTACTCTTGGTGCATTGGTAATTGATCTAAAACTACATGCGGTACTAGTTGCAATTCACTTGGGAGTTGGAATACTATTATTTTCAATGGTTTTACTAACCACATTGTTTGCATTTAGAATTGCAAAAAAACCGATTGAATCTACACTCTAGGTTTGAATTTTATTTTTTTTGGCAGATAGATATACGATACAACTACTCCTAATGTAATAGCTCCTATTGTAATTGATATGATGAAAATATATCCAAATGGACTTTGAGTACTCATGTTAAAAGTATAAGTTAGAATTCCCGGCTTACCGCCCATATCATATAGATCTACTTTAACAACATGATTTCCTGGTTTTTCCCAGACATAATCTATTTCGTAATGACCCCCTTTGTGTGATTCTGGATTTATAGCATCAATTTGTTGATCATTGTAAAAAAACCTAACACCCATTGTAAAATTATCGACTTCATTAAATTCACTATCTCCAACTCTAAATAGAATCTGCGATTTTTCTCCTATCTGTGGAAATTCTGGTAACGTTGCAACCTGAACTCTGTATCCTCCAAGAAATTCTTCAGCAGAATTAAACATTGAATGTGCATATGCATCAGAAAATAAAGGAATAATAGTTGATACCAAAATAAACATTACACCAACTGATCGTAATTTTATCATTATGAATATGAAATCTTTGGATGAATATAGTGTTAATCAATTTCTACAAGAAAATCTTCAAAACCTTTAAATCCTTATTGGCAAGAGACTGAAACGTTGACTATCGTAACAAAATCAATCGATATTAAAACACCTGTAGAAAATGTATTTACTTATTTTGCAAGACCAGAACATGTCTCTGATCAAATCAAAAATGATACAGTAGGCATGACAGTAATTCCTATGAACATCAAAGAAGGAATGGGTGTTGGAACAACATTTAGAATAATCGGTGACTTTAGCGGTAAACGACTAGAATGGGATTGTGAAACAACCGAGTTTGTCAGAAATGAAAGAATTTCTGCAAAACAGATTCAAGGTCCATTTAAGAACTGGAAAATTACCAACGAATTCAAATCATTAGGTGATAATTTAACCCGAGTAACTATGTCAGTTGATTATGCCATGCCATTTGGTCCTTTGGGAGCAATTTTGGATAAAGCAAAATTTGCGAAATCTGCTGAGAGAGGAATGGAAACTGCACTCTACAATGTCCGGGGATTACTTGAAGGAAACGGTTCAATTCCAGTATACATCACACTAGATGCATACCAAAAACTACTTGCAGAAAAGAAAAAAATGAACGATGTTCCAGTTTCAACTGCACTTACTGCAATTCTGGAAAAGTATGCTGAAATTGAAGCAAAAGCTCAAAACTAAATTTTCATTTCTTTTACAATCTTAAGATTAATAACAACTCTAGGATTTGCTATTTTTATGGGTCTATGGCGCAGCCAGGTAGCGCACCGGACTCTTAATCCGGTTGTCGTGGGTCCGAATCCCACTAGACCCGCTTTTTTGTTATTTTAATTTGGAAACAATAATTTAAAATTAATTTTGATTTTTCAAATCTGACAAAATTTCTAAATCAGATTCAATCTCTTCTGGTAACCCTTCCCACCAAGAATTTGTCATATTCAGAATGTTTGTTATTGTATTAGCTTATAGATCTTTCTAAATTTGAATTAGAAGATAGATCTTTTTTTTCCAAATTTTTTACATCCGAATATTTCTTTGCCAAATCTAATAGCATGTCTATTCCAATTGGTTTTGAAATAACAGAAACTAATCCTTGCTCTAATGCTCTTTTATTTTTTAGCTCAAATTCGGAATAACCTGTAACTATTACCACTTTTGCATTTTTGTCCATTTCTATGATTTGAGAAAATGCCTCATACCCATCAAGTTTTGGCATATCGCCATCCATCACCACCAAGTATGGATGTATTTGCCTGTATTTTGATACTGCTTCTTCACCGTTTATAGCTGTTTGAACATTATACATATTCACTTGTAATATTTCTGCATACAAGTCTAACAACTCTATATCGTCTTCTACAACTAGAATTGTTTTTGTCATATACAAGGTATGATGATATTAAGATGTTATTAAAGCCTCAGCCTGTGTAATTTATTACATATTGATAATTAACCACTTTTCTATAATGATTATATGTATTAAACACAAAATTTCACAAAAACCTATTATCTTATTATTACTCCACACTATGTGAGAGGTTTGCATTTATGGATAATTTAGTAAACAAGCAAAACCTAGTCACAAAAGAACATCGATCTGTCATTTTTTTAATAGTCGTTCTAGTGGCAATAACTCTAGTTTTTCAGCTAAGGCTATTTCTAGACACTTCACAATTTTTCTGGATTTCTTTTCCAGCAAACGAAATTGTTCTTGGAACGTTAGTTGTATTTTCAGCCATCCTCACAATCAAATTATACAGACAAAAACACTATCAGTCAAAAGCATTTTTGTTTTTTACAATAGGGGTTTCATGCTGGTTTATTGCTGATCAGATTTGGTACTTG
>JAICOU010000019.1 GCA_025930495.1 Nitrososphaeraceae archaeon | reverse complement strand
GCGTAACTGTAATTAAGTCAGACTCACAGTTATGTCCATATTATGGACTAATTTGTTACTAATCTGAAATCATTGATACAAATAATCTACCTTAGTCAAACAAACGCTTGAAGATTATGACAAAATAATACATCTTGAGGATTCTATGTCAGATATGATTAATGCTGTGGTAATGTTTCAAAAGTATGATAAGGCTTTGTAAATGACTCTATTGTCCCAAAATAATTACAGTTTTTGCCTAGTGGGAATGAACGGAGTAAGAGTGTTATTTCACAACAATAAAAAAGAAAAGAAACATCGCAGTATATTGTGTCTCTGACCGTATCACCCTTATTTTCAGAAAGAAAAGAAGATGCATTTGATGTGTTTGAGGTATTATTAGAAACACTAGATAAAAATGATGAAAGACTACAAGAAGGAGACGTCATAGTAATATCAACAAAATATATCTCTAATTCTCAGGGAAGATTGATTGATTTAAACAACGTCAAGACATCAAAAGAAGGAAATGAGGTTTCTAAGAAATTTCAAATAAAAGCTGAAATTGCAGAGATAATTCTAAGAGAATCGGATAAAATTTTTGGTGGAATTTCTGGCTTTGTTATTACTGCAGCAGATAACATAATGGCTCCAAATGCAGGAATTGATAAATCAAATGCTAAAAAAGGAAAAGTGATTTTATATCCAAAAAATCCGTATCTCATAGCAGAACAAATTAGAAGGAAAGTTTTTTTAAAATTCTTAATCCATATAGGAGTTATTTTAGTAGATAGTAGATTGATGCCATCTCGTATTGGAACATCAGGGGTAGCAGTATCGTGTGCAGGAATTGAACCAGTATTAGATATGAGAGCTGAAAAAGATCTTGATGGAAATCCATTGAAGGTGACTTTTCAAGCAGTTGTAGATAATCTTGCAACAATTGCGAATCACAAAATGGGCGAGGCTGCAGAATCAAAACCATTTGCAATTGTCAGAAATTCAGGAGCAAAACTTACAGATAGAAAAATCAGCCCAACTGAGATGGCAATATCTCCAGATCAGTGCGTATACGTTAGAGGTCTAACAAATCCAATGAATTACTAGAATTTGAATGGATTCTGCTTTAAATAGAGGTTTTTGGAGGACAAAATTATGGAATACCTAACAAGATATCCCAAAACAATTTCATTTCTGGATGGATTAAAACACAGTATTGACATAGATAACAAAGGTGTAGAACAGCTCCACATTGTAGTGAAAAAGAGCTTTGATGAATTAATGAAAATTTTCACATCTGAAGGATTTACCAAAGTCAAATTAGAACATAAACAACCTGACCAAATTGGAAACGGTTTGAATCTTAAACTAAAAAAACCATGGGAAATGCATGTGAGAATGGTAGATCTTAAAAAAGGATTAATTGGCATACATGCCGAAGTTGAAGTTTCAAGAGATTATCTTCAACATCTAGTATCACAAAGAACACCTGTGATATATGAAGTAGAAGAGATATTAAAAAAATATCAAGTGGATTATAAAATCTGGCACGATAAAATCAAAAAAAATGTTCACATGATTTTCGATAATTACAAAGTAAAGCTTGCAACACCAAGTATTCCAGTTTTTGCATGGAAACCAATGTTGTTCGTAATTGGAACGGTCAGCATATTTTATCTATGGAAATTTATCAACACCATATAGAATAATTAAAAAAGAAAATAAAAAATAGAATTTATCATATACCCAAAGTTTCTTCTTTGGTTAATTCAAGATAGACTTTATCGCCTACAGACAAACCCATTTCTTTGTATTCATGCATCTCAAGTTTTAGTTGTGTCACACCGCTTTGCATACCCATTCCTCCCATTCCAGAGAACATTTTGTTGAGATCCTTCATCATGTCATTCATGTTCGTGAATCCCATCACTTTTGGACTACCAAAAGGAGAAGGAGTAGAGGTAGTTCCTTCTTTAAGGTCTTTAACGGAAGATAGAGAGACGACAACATATGGTGCACCGTCAGGTGCAGCATCAATACTTCTTACTACAAATTCCTTTTTCATTAGTGAGCATTTTTTACTCCATAATTTTAATTTTGAGGAGAAACAAAGCCAATTATGACTAGATTTGAAGATTTAATTACAATTTTCATGACTTCTAATTAGTGATTGACGAGAATCTGAAAATATCTCTACAATATTATGGAATATCACCATGGGAGATTGAAGTAATTTATGGATATTTGAATTCTAGATTTGCAATTATTCAAGAGGAGATTGAAGCAAACGATGATAATTTTGTCAGTTTTTTGAATTTAGACATACCACTTGCTTTTAACGAAGAATTTTTCAAATGGTTTGATTTTAGACGCTGGGAAAAAATGAAAGCTGTCTTCAAAGAGATGAAAAGACGCAGAGGTACTGGAAACGCTTTAAAGATAAAGATTAATTTTTTAGGAAAGCCAAAAATAGTTTTTGTGTTAGATACTGAAGACAGACAATGGTATGATAATGCAATTGAAAAAATAGATTTTGTTTTAGAATTGCTCCCATATCACCTAGATCCAGAAAAACTACCATCAGATGTTTTAGAAATAATTTACAAGTTTGACCCTGAATCAGTAAGATGGCGCCTTAATACTGCAACATCTGAAAACAAGAGATATGCTTTCAGAGGAGATAGTTGGAATGCAATTACTTGAGATCTTTTTGAAGTGGTTCAAGTAAACCGTGTAGTTCTTTGTATTTTGATTCTAAAAATTCTAATGCATCATCGAGCTTTTTTGATTTGCCATATTTGTAACGTATTAGTTCACGATGGTGCCAAAATGTTTTTCCATCTTCTACTGAAATAGTTGTGAAATAATCAGTTCCTTTCAAAGCGTCTGGAAGTTTAATATCATGTGGGAAAAGCAGTTCAACAATAAACCATTCATCTGCATCTGGATAATCAGAGCCAGTATCCACATCAAAAAACACGTGGAGTAAATCAGATTGCATTAAGCCATCATCAATTATAGAAGGATGTTTGACTCCTGATTTTTTAAAATCAAGATTAACTAGTTGGGGCTCAAAGAAACCCTTGATAATGGATTTTCTAAATATTTTATTTGCCTCGTTTATGTTCAATAGCAAGGTGATCTACGAATAAACTAGTCTATAACTCATTAGGTTATAGACATTCTAAACTCTGAGAGAATCAAGTATTTCTGAAACATCAGTAATGGGCAATCCATTTTCTGAAATCCTTTGTTTTGCAGGTGGATTTTCAAGATAATTTGGGATTTTATCAGTTAGCCTAGTTGAGTATGGAGAAATTATTTCATTTTGATAAAATACACCTATTGGAATTTTATTTCCCCATTCCAGAGATTTGATCAAGGCTTGAGATAATTTTTCATTAACTTCTGTCTCATCGTCATAATGTACCATTGGATCAAAATGTGTGTCTTCAAGTTTATAGATTCTAGAGTGTCTTTCCATAGACTCTTGTGCTAAATCAATACCAGCATACCAATCTCTTGTATTGATATCATTGTAGGTTGGACATGGTTGTAACACATCAAGAAAAGAAAGACCTTTGTGACGAACAGCTTTGATGATTAAATCTTTCAAATGTCGAACATCGTAAGAATAACCACGCGCTACAAATGTAAACCCACTTGCTACTGCCAATCCAATAGGATTTACATTATAGTTTGTATTTGGAGATGGAAGTGATTTTGTTTTCTCACCAAGTCTTAAGGTTGGTGAAGCTTGTCCTTTAGTTAAACCATAAACTCCATTATCAAATATTATGTAAGTCATGTCAATATTGCGTCTTCCAGCTGCAACAAAATGACCAGCCCCTATTCCCAATCCGTCACCATCACCACCTACTGCCACAACTGTCATCTCAGGATTTGCAAGTTTTCCACCTTGGGCAAAAGTCAAAACTCTGCCATGTAGAGTATGAATACCATAAGTATTGATAAAATGAGATGTCTTTCCAGAACAACCAATACCAGAAAAGATTGTTGCTTTATCGCGTTCTATCCCCATTTCAGCTAATGCCATTTGTAATGCATTAACTATTCCAAAATCCCCACATCCAGGACACCAATCATTATGTACTTCAGTTTTGTAATCAGCCAGTTTAAGCGCCATGACTTAGAACCTCTCTTTTGTTTGCTTTATTTTCAACTATTTTTTTTAGTGAATCATAAATTTCAGTACTGGTCATTCCTCTTCCAGTATATTTTAGTATAAAATAATCAATTTCTCGCAATACATTTTGCTTGAAGATCTTGCCTAGTTGACCTGAATGATTTGCCTCAATGTCGATGATAGTTTTTGCATTTTTTAGAATAGACTTGACATAATCAGATGGAAATGGATGAATTAATTTAATTTGGATAAAACCAATGTTAATTCCTTCTTTTTTAAGTATGGAAATAGCATCCAAAATTGGACCCTTGGTGGAACCCCAAGAAATTACAGTGTAATCATGAACACCAAATGAAACAACCTGTTCATCATCTGGAACTCTTTTTGTTACCAAGTCTAATCGAGACATTCTTTTATCCATCATTTGTATACGGACCTGAGGATCTTCTGTAATATGACCAAATTCATCTGATTCATCTCCAGTATTCCAAAAAACACCATCATCTAATCCTAATCTAGAACGTGGGGAAATTCCATCTTCAGTAAAAGCAAATCGCTTGTATTCCCCATCTACTTTATCTAGTAATAAACCTCTATCAATAGAAATCTTTTGAGGATCAAATCTTTTGCAGGTAACAACAGAACTTGAAAGAAATTTGTCCATCATATGAATAACAGGAATTTGATAGACATCTGCATAATTAAAACATCTTCCAGTATCATAGAAGCTTTCTTCAATATCACCAGAGGCATAAACAATTTTTGGAAAGTCACCATGCCCAGCATATACTGCAAAGAGCAAGTCATCTTGTCCATGTCTAGTAGGAAGACCTGTTGAAGGCCCACTTCTCTGATACAAAGTAATTACAATTGGAACTTCGTTAATTCCAGCCCAGCCAAGGGATTCAGCCATTAATGCAAATCCAGGCCCAGAAGTAGATGTGGAAGAACGCGTACCAGTTAATGCAGCACCAATCATCATACCCATTGCAGATATTTCATCTTCAGTTTGAATCACAATAGTTGAACCAGGCCTATCATTTTGAATTTCTAAAAGTTCATGAGATTCTAGATAAACGCTTTCATCAGAAGCAGGAGTAATAGGATAGTATGATTGAAATCTACAACCACTAACCATTTTTCCTATCGAAGTTCCAAAATGACCCTGAACAAGAATCGTATCAGGTTGCTTAGTAGTTCCAGTCAAAGCATATGGAAAATTACCAAATTTTGATTTAGCGTAATCATATGCAAAATTTGCTGCTTGTTTATTAATTTCTGCTATCTGAGGTTTTTTTGAAAATATAGAATTAATGGATTGAAGTAAAGGATCAAGGGGCATTTTGATTAGCCCTAGTGATAAAGAAACTGCAAGTACATTAAACAATCTAGATAATCCTTTTAGTTTTGGGTTTTCTGTCTTTTCAGCAAGATTTGACAGTATTTCTCGAAAAGATACGGGATAAAGATGGACACCTTTCTCTTTTGCAATCTCAAGAACTCCGGCAATTGTAAAAGGTTTGTTTTTAGATTCTAATTCTTTATGTAATCTTGCTTTAAAATAATTATCAAGTGTAAGTACTTCATCAGTGGTTGTTTTATCCAAATCAGAATCATATATTATTCCTCCATCTTTAGGAACTTCATTAAAATGTCTGAAAATTGTTTCAGCATCAAAAGAAGCCATCAAAGTAACATCATTTACATTTGAATGAATTTCTTCATCAGAAACTCTAACTACAAAATAACTATGCTCTCCCTTAATATTAGAATAAAATTCCCTCTTACCAAAAATTCTATACCCCATTTCTGCACAAACTTTAGAAAAAATATTGGCACCAGAATCAACTCCACTTCCTTGTGGACCTCCAATTAACCAAGTAAAATCAATAGAACCCATATACAGTCTTGTCATTTTTTGAATATTAATAACATGCTGGATGAATTGAGCTAACCACCAGTAGCTGAATCAAATAACGCACATTCACATTTATCTCGTTCACCGCAATAAGGACAGACACAAACACATTTTTCAATAGAATTCCCACATTCAATACAAATTGCAAATTCTTCTTCTTCAGTCTTTGACATCATATTCATCTAGAAAGAAATCGTATAAATGGTTTGAGATAAATCTCATGGATAATGGAAAAAAAGCGAGTTTTTCTCACTAGAACACTACATGATTTTGCAATAAAAGAATTAAGAAAAAAATATCAGATTGAAATTCATTCAGGTAAAATTCCAATTTCAAAAATAAAATTACGAACAAAAATTGAAAAGGTAGATGGATTGATCTGTTTTCCATATGATAAAATCGACAGTGATTTAATAGATATAGCAAAAAATCTCAAAGTTATCAGTACCTACAGTGTTGGTTTTGATCATATAGATACACAATATGCAAAGAAAAAGAAAATTCGTGTTGGATACACTCCAGAAGTTCTCACAGATGCAACAGCAGATTTGGCATTTTCTTTGATGCTTGATGTTTTACGTAGAGTTTCCGAAGGAGACAGAATAGTAAGGAATGGAAAGTGGAGGCAAATTTACGGAGCATATGATTATGTAGGAACTGATCTTCAAGGTAAGACATTAGGAATTTTTGGATTAGGAAGGATTGGGAGTACTCTTGCAAAACGAGCTAAGTCATTTGATATGAAAATAGTATATCATAATAGGAAACCTGTTTCCAAAAATAAAGAAAAATCATTAGGAGTAAAATATGTCACATTAGACAAATTGATAACTCAAAGTGATGTAATTTCAATACACGTACCACACACAAAAGAAACCAATCAGTTCTTTAATATGAAAATTTTTAAAAAAATGAAAAAATCTGCGTTTTTAATTAATACTGCACGTGGGAAAATTGTTAATGAAAAAGACCTCATAACAGCACTAAATAAAAAAATCATTGCAGGGGTTGCTCTTGACGTATATCAATCAGAGCCCATTAGTGAAAAACATCCATTAACAAAGATACAAAATGTTGTTTTAGCACCACACATAGGAAGTTCAACCAAAGAGACAAGAGCAAAAATGGCAGAAATTACTGTAAAGAATTTGGATCTAGGGATTAATGGAAAAAAACCCATTTATTCTGTTGGGTATTAGCACAAGTTGTAATTTACGCTTAGAACATATCGGGAAGAACTGTGCAGTTTTTATATATAGATTGTAAATTATCAACAGATTGAAAAAATTCAAACATACAAATGAAGAATTAGAATCAGCTAAACAACAATCTGAAAAAGAAAAGAAGAAAAAACAATTAGAAGAATAAAGTTTTTCTCCTTGTCATTTTCAGACAAGGTATTTTTTTAAAATTGAATTTTTGAACCATATTTTTCACACAGTTTTTCATAAATTTTTTTTCTCTCAAAGTTAAGAGTATTACTTTGGTCATACATTTTTGTAAAAAAGGCACTCAAAATACGATCTCCATTTTGATCAAAAAATTGGACACTAAAGCTTGTACGATCAGGTTTTTCTTCCTCAACAAACTTGGCAATTCGTATCAATTCAGTATTAATGTGCATGTGGGCGGGTCCATCATTATCACCAATTGTAATCCATTTTTCTTTCTGTTTAATGTGTAAAGAATTGCCTCTAATCTCAGAAACAGCAGCGTTGTTTTTTATGATCAATAAGACGTCGTTAATTTTTAATAAATCAGATAAGATATCGAAAAGCAATATAATATAATTAAAAAGAAATTATTTCAATTTTTAGGATTATTAATGTCTAAATGGACAAAATCATCCGGATCATTATGTATACAATCAGTTCCAACTGCCTTTAATGGTAAAAAACTGATCTTTCCACGAGGTATTTTATCTTCATTCTGAAGAGATTGAATTTTTCCTGAGACTAATTGTTTATGTTTATTACATGTGACTCCAACCATGTATTCGTCTTTTTCTACCACAACAGATACTACAAATTCTGGTGGATTTACACATTGTTTTCCATTTTCCATAATAGAACATCTATCAGGTAACACAGTTAGAACTCAGATTTTATATGATATTAATCTTGATTACTACACATCCAATTTAATATTGACGAATATAAAATGGAAATGTATTGACACATAATTTTGATCTAGTAATTATTGGTGGGGGAATATTAGGTACTTCAATATCATATTTTCTTGGCTTTCTAAATAAAACAAAACAAATCGCGGTGATAGAACAATCACACAATGTTGCATTTCACACAAGTGGTAGAAACACAGGAAAAGTTCATGCTCCATATCTATACAACCCTGAGAAGAAAAAGATGTTTGCAAAAACAGCTTTTCATGGATATGAAATGTTGGAAGAATATTCCAAGCTAAAAAATTTACCGTTTAAAAAAGATGGAGTGATAGAAGTATCTTTAGATGAAAAAGGAACTAAAGCATTAGAGAAATATTTCAAATGGGGAAAACAAAACGGATTACAAGATAATGATATCAAATTAATGGATAAAAATGAATTAAAGAAAATAGAACCAGAAATAAAATGTGAATCTGCACTTTATGTGTACAAAGATGGATCCACAGATTATTCTAAAGTTACGGATGCATTGATGAAAGATAGTATAGGCAATGGAATAAATTTTATGCGAGACACTAAAGTGACCAATATAAAAAAAGTTGATGGCAAATGGAAAATCACATTAAATAATGAACATAATATTTTTGCAAATTTTGTTATCAATGCAGCAGGAGGAAAGGCAATAGATATTGCACATAAAATCGGAGTTGCAGAGATATTTACAGATGTGCATTTCAGAGGGGAGTATTGGAGAACACCAAAAGAATACAATAATTTGACAAAAACAAGTGTGTATTCGGTACCAGAATATCCAGATTATCCATTTTTAGATCCACATTGGATTATCAGAGTTGATGGAAGTTGTGAGATTGGACCAAATGCAGTACCAGTGTTTAGTCCATATGGATACAATAAAACAGAGAACATCAAAGAATTCATTCCAAAAATATTAGAAATGCTTAGATCTGGTGCAAGAAAAACAATATTTGATAAACAATTCCAAGAACTTGCAATGAATGAAATTCAATCTTCAATGTCAAAGTCAGCAATGATTAACAGAGTTAAGCGATTCTTACCAAAAATTGATGCAAAAAAAATCACAGAAAGAGGAACTGCTGGAATTAGATCATCCGTAATAAATGAGAATGGGCAATTTGTTCCAGATGTGATTTTAGAGGGTGATTTGATGTCTTTTCATATTTTGAATTATAATTCTCCAGGAGCCACAGGATCTTTACCATTTTCTGCATATATTGTAAATCATCTAAACAAACAAGGAATGTTTGAGAGTGAAAATTCAGATGCACTATGTGGACCTTGGAAATTTAGTGACATAATTGAAAAATTGGCATTATAAAAAATGACCTAGGTTTAATTTTTAATATTATCAATGTTCTTTCTAGAAACAAGATATCCCGAATAGCCTGCCTCTGGAGCTGTAACATCGCTATCTATTTTTTTAAATATATAATCATCAAAAATTTTGGAACTATCATAAAATTCTTCATCAATAATCAATCTATTTGCAGGAGCAATTCTATTTATCTTCGCACAACGATTTACAGTATTTCCAAAAATATCATTAATAGATGATGTAGATGTTTTTGCTATTCTAACCATTCCATAAGTGGAACTAACCCTATAATCAAAAACAGGTAGTTTTTGGTTTTCTAATTTTTTTGCTATATCATCGTGTGATTCACCTAAAGTTAAACAACAATCAAGACATTTCTTTAATACAGATTCTTCTTCTGATGGTATGACTGGAAAATAAAATAATAATGCATCCCCAATATTTTTGATTACTATACCACCAAAATTTCTTACAATTCCAGCAATAGAGTTGAGAAAAAGGTCATAAAATTCACTGGTTTCTGATTCAGATAATTTGGCAGTAATTTTTGTTGAATTCATAATATCCACCATACAAACACAGTATTTTTCACTATGATCAGAAAATTGTAATAAAATATCTTCTTGTTGTTTTATGACATCTTCTTTTTCTTTAATTTCAATTAACGATCTCTGAAGTTTTTCAGTCATGGAATCAAATGCATATGATAGTTCTCCAATTTCATCTCTTGTTGTAATATTAGTTCTAATATGAAAATCTCCGCTTGCAACTTGGTTTGCAGCATTTTTTAATTTTATTAGAGGTCGAGACAAAGATTTTGAAAGTATAAACGCGATAACGGTCATTACAGCAGTAATTATTAGACCTGTTTGAAAAATTCTATTTTGAAGTACTAAAATTGGTTGAATTGTTTCTGCTTCATCAATTTCTGCAAGCAAAACAAATCCCAAATCATTAGCGCAGTATGAAGAACCATAAATAGAAATTTTTCTGTAATCAGGATAAAATCCTGTGAATTCTTTTCCTTCTCTAAAACATTTTTGAACGGGAATGGTGTCAACTTTTTGTTTAAAGATAGCACGGTCTATGAATCGAGACTCAGATAGCATCAAAAATCCATCACTTACGATATAAACTTCTCCAGTTTCACCCAAACCGCTTCTATCAGCTAAGATATTATCTAATGATTCAGTTCGCATTCTGGAGATAACTACTCCTATTGGTTCATCATCTTTTTTATTATCTGGAGAAAAAATTGGAGAAACTATAATCATTTTTTTACCAGTATTAGTGGGTTCAAAATCAATAGTTGATTTTTCTAATCCTTTTTGAAATAGCGGATCGTGAAGGAAATTATTATCAGTTAGTTTGCTAAGTGAAAAGAAAACTTTTCCATTTGCTCCGATAATTTTTACATCTTCAAAACCCATTGAAAATCCAATCCGTGTTTGAAATGCTTGAATTTGAGTAAGAAAGTCTCCAAGTTTATTTTCTCTTATTTTATCAAAGTCGTTTTCAGGTATTTGATTTAATTCATTAACTAGAATTTTTATCATTGGTTCATTTGCTAAAATTTGATTTTGGTCAATTTGTGATTCAAAAAGAAGTCTAATAGCATTACCACGCGATGTAGATTCGCCAATTAGTAAATCATTAGCTTTTTCTCTGAGAATTTGTTCTCCATAGTTGAAACTCAGATAGGCTGTAACTAAAAGCGTAATTACAGATACCATAATTACTAAAAGAATCAGTTTTTTATCTATACTAAATGAAATTTGCAATTCAATTCTCTGTTAGTTTCATATAGATATCAATTCTTCTAATATTTCCAACTGTAATACCTACACGAAGAGAAACATTATCACGATTGATTTTAGAAAATATTCAGTAACACAAATTTTATGATGGGAAGAATATTAAAATGAAATCATCGAGATATGTTTATGAAATTAGTTTAACTCTGAATAGAAGTAATACGAGAAGCGTATAACAATTTTAGAGTAAGATTTGTGGAATTAGTTCAAATCCTGAAGGCGCCGGGAGGGAGATTTGAACTCCCGTTCCCTTGCGAGAACGCGCTTTATGGTAAATTATTTCCAGGCGCGCGCCCTACCAGGCTAGGCGACCCCGGCACTTGTCTTTCGACAAAGTAATTCGGGAAAATTTGATTATATATTGTGTTACTTGGAATTACAAAAATTTACTTCCAAATGTTAATAGTAATAGATTTTTCTACTTTATTTCCCATAGAATCAATTCCATTTGAGCTGATTTTGTAAAGACCTTCTAAAACAGGTAAATTATCATATTTCATTTGATCCCAAACAAATACAATTTTTTCATTTGGTTTTAAGGTTGTAATTACTTGTGATGCTGAAGGAGAATACATCATAATGCCAAACAATCCACTTATCTTTAAGCCATAAGATGTATCCGAAAAAGTTAGAGGTGTTGTTCCAGAATTTATAATGGTTATTTTAATTTCTTCACCTTTCTTAAAATCAGATTTTTCTGTTACTATAGAAATTGAAGAGCCATCAACAAATACCAGCTGATTGGTATTTTTCATATCAAGCAGATAAAACCCAAATACAAAACCTGCCAAAACACCAACACCAATAAAAATTACAAGACTTTTTGCTAACAATTACTCAGGAGTTTTTGTTTGATTTTTTAATCCTTTGGGGGAGATTTGGTTCTCCATTTCTTTGGATATGTGTTAGGAGCCATGATAATTCGTTTTGTCTCAAAAGCATAACCTTTGGTGGCATCACGTATTTCTGCCTCAGACATCATAGATTCTGCTAAAGCGATAGCTTCTCCTTTTTGTGTATAAATTCCTACAATGTCGCCTTTGTTTAGATTTGGAGAAATTTGCAATATGCCAGGAATTGCAAGTTGGGCGCCATGACATAATGCATCTACGGCAGAATCACGAATAATTACAGATTTTAGTTCACTTAGTGCATATTCTATAGGTTTAATCATTTTCATAAGTTTAGTATCATCTTTTTTTTCTTCCCAAAGTGCAAAAGCATTTGCAAGTTCATGTAATGTCACTAGGCCATCAGACTCATAGAATTGATCAACTCTTGTTCTTCTTAGTTCTATCATAGTAGCACCAGGACCAAGAATTTCTCCAATGTCATAGTATAGTTTTCTAATGTATGTTCCAGCCTCGCATAATATACGAGTTAAAAGTAATCTTTCTTTTTGCTCAAGTACTTCTAGTTCATAGATAGTTCTTGTTCTAGTTTGTCTAAGAACAGAAGAACGTTGTGGAGGCTTTTGAAAAATTTCTCCTCTGAACATATCAAGTACATCATCAAGTTTTTCTTTTGATGGGAGAGAGTGAAACCTTCCAAGTGCATGATATTCTTTTGGACCATAAAGTAATACACCAAGTGCCTTGGTTGCTTCTCCAAGACCCAAAGGCAACACTCCTGAAACTTGAGGATCAAGAGTTCCACTGTGACCAATCTTTGGAATCTTTAAGATTCTTTTTGTCCAAGCAACAGTTTCATGACTAGTAGGACCTGGAGGTTTATCTAAAATTATCAGACCGTAATCGAGTAATTGCTCAAGAGTTCTTTTGTCATAATATGTTCCATATGCATCATCGGTGATGTCTTGATCAATTACAAGTAAATTCTGAAGCTGTTTGAGAATCATAATAATTTTCTCACGGTTTCTTTTGCAATATTAATTACTTGAGTTGCATCAAGATTATCAGTGTCAATAATTTTATCAAATACAGATGTGTCATTTCCAAAATCAAAATGATATAATTTTCTGTATAATGCTCGGTTTTTATCATATCGTATTTTTGTTATTTCGTATGCCTCTTTTGAAGTCATATTATCTCTAGTTTGCATTCTCTTTGAGCTGCTATCATGAGAACCGGCTAACCAAATTTTAATACCATTACTAACTAACCATGGAAGAGTATAACTTGTTATGACCATTCCACCTGTGTTAAAAAGTTGGATTAATTTATCATCAACTTTCTTATCAAATTCAGAATTATTTTCTCTTTGATTTAGAAATTTCATACCATCATCAGTATCCCACCAATCATCACCAACTACATCAAATCCTTGTTCGTTTGCCATTTCTTTTAGAATATCACCACCGCTAAGATATGTTAGATTAAATTCGTCTGCCAATCCTTTAGCTACAGTCGTTTTTCCCACAGCAGGAGGACCAGAAATTACAATAGACTTGGTCAACTGAGATCCATTGAGGTTTTTGTTAGTTTCATAATTATGCCACTAAACGCAATGGATGATAGAAAATACCAAGCCCAAAGATACAGAGCATTTTCTTTTTGAGCACATATACCATCTGGCTCTGCTGCTTGTGCTGCAGTACAAGTAAGATGGAAAAAGTCGCCAGGAATTATGTTAAGAGAGATTGGGGATAATGCTACAATATGTGAAAATAGCACAGGTAAGACAAGATAAAATATCAAAATTAAAGGAACAAATGTAATTAACATAGGTCTCATATTCATCTGCATCATTTCCATAGACATTTTGTTCATGTAAGATGATTTTTTATTTAGTTCATTCATCTTTGTTTGATCTTTTGATCTCATTGCAGTCATTCTTTCCTTTTGCCAAGAACGTGTCTCTTTCATTATTCGTTTTAGTTTTGTTTGATCAACCATTTTTTTTCTAACTGCAGCATTAAAGAGATTCAATAGAATTCCAAAGCCAGTTACTGCAAATGCAGTTAGAATTAGGCCTTTGACAATAGGATCATCACTTCCTAGTGCAGTTTGACCACCACTAAGAGACGCAAATATGTCACCTTGAAGAAATACAGAATCCAAAAATAACAAGATAAAATTAAAATCCATCTTACAGCCCTAACGCTTTAATTATTTTATCAACTGCTTCATCAATCTTTCCTTCTAGATTAAGCACGTGTTTTACAGGAGAGCCTGAAAATACAGCGCATGCCGAAATCATACCAGATTGTACATCTAATTCTTTTTTAATATTATCAATTGAGATTTGATCTCTATTTCGAGTATCATCTTTCATTCTTCTATTGTAAATTTCCTCAGGTTTTGCAGAGACAGACACAAAGTTAGAAGGTTTGAGAATTTTCAAGACATGCTCTGGTAATCCAGGATAATATCCCTCAGGAGAATTAATAAAAGCATGTGTATCAATAATTACCACATCATCATTTAGCATTGCAAGTTTTTCAGCTGCGATTTTTTGAAGGTTTTTTTGTTCAGACAGAGGTAATTTCCTTAGTTCATCTCTATCTTTAATGCCATTTGCTTTTGCAACTTCAAACATTATACTTCCAAAACTATTAACGCTAACACTTTTGTTATGATTTTTCAAGATTTCAGCTAGTTTTTGCAATAAAGAAGTTTTTCCAACACCAGGTATTCCTACCACTACAACTTTTCTACTTTCTGCCAAGTAAAGCACCAAGACGTGGCATTACAACTTCTACTTGTTCTCTTACTAGTTGAGTGTAATAGTTGATGAGAATATCTACCATAAGCAAAATTCCAATTCCAGAACCAAAAACACCTAAAACATCAGACACACCAGCTAACAAGCCCAAAATTATAGAACCAAGAATTGTAACAGATGGGATGTATTTGCTTAGTAATGCCTCTACAGGGGCATTTGATCTTCTAAATCCTGGAATTTGTACGTCTGCATCAAGTAAGTTTTGAGCTGCACTTTTTGGCGATAATCCTCCTAGCTCAACCCACAGTCTGCCAAATAAAACTACAATGCCAATCATAAACAATATGTATCCTATAGCTCTGCTAGGATCCAAAGCTGCAGCCTCTATTCCTCTTGGAGGAGTAATGTAGTAAATAATTCCCCCTATTGGAGTAGAAGGACTAGTAGGATCAAATTGACCTAAGATATTCATGAATACATTGTTGTTTCGTGGGTTAAAGTTTGCCCATAACATCTGACCCATAAATACAGCATTTGCCGTAAGAGCTGACGCAAGTATTACAGGAATGTTAGATACATACATCAGTTTAATTGGATATACTGCTGAAAATCCTCGGTATTTTGTAGAAACAATAGGAATCTCAATTTTCATTCCTTGTGTAAATACTAGAATCAGTAAAATTCCTATAGTAAGACATAATCCAAAAATACTAGGCAGTTGGTTTGAACGGAATAATATATTAGATAAATCTCCATTCATCATGGATTGACCAATATAGGGTATGATGCCAATAGTACCGCCATCACCAGCTGGCAATGGGCTAAATAAACTCCATAAAATTTGTTGAGCAACACCTGCCATAATGAATAAACTGATTCCACTGCCCAGACCCCAACCTTTTTGGATTAATTCATCTAGGAACATGATAATAATGGATGCAGCCATTAATTGACCAATCATAACATACAAGACATATGGTTCTGGTACACCTGGACCGTAGACAGCGGTTGCATATACGATAGATTCAGCTACAATTACAATGTAGGTTACTAGTTTAGTAGCAGTTTGAAATACTCCTCTCTCTTCTGGTTTTTTAAAGTCAAACTTTAGAATATCTGAACCTCGAAGCAATTGCATCAAGAGACCTGCGGTAACAATAGGTCCAATGCCTAGTTCAACTAGGGTTCCTTGTTGGGATGCAAAGATAACTCTGGCAAATTGTAGAAAATCAAACTCTGGTGCTGTTGCTCCAAATAATGGAGTCTGCCCCATGACCATGTAGATTAACAATACTACTCCAGACCAGATCAATCTAGTTTGCAGTGGTATCTTTTTTTTTGGTTTTGGTACTTGAGGAATATATGGTTCTGCTTTGAAAACAACTCTTCTAATAAAAGTAGTAATGCTACCTTCAGCCATTATCAGCTAGCACCTCTCCCCCTACTGATTTTATTTTCTCTTCTGCTGTTGCAGTAAATCTAGGTATTTTGACGGTGTATGGATTAGATATCTTACCGCCACCAAGGAGTTTATCATATCCAGCAGTTATGAGGTCTATGATTTTCTTTCCTCCTTCTTCTTTACCAAATTTTGAGAATAGGTCATCGAGATCACGGACACTAGCCCATTTTCTTGTGATAATTGGGTGAGGTGGGTGAGTAGAATCATGTCCAAAATGATCTGGGTTTTCTTTTAGTAAAGTACTAAAATGATATTTATGCAATCCAGCAATTCCAAGACCTCCTTTGTGACCACTTGCACGATGTTGACCTACTTGTCCCCATCCCATGTGTCGTCCACCTCTTAATCTTCTTGTTTTTCTTAATCTTGTTGCCATTTTACATCATATTCCTTACTAATGTTCCAAGGTCTTTATTTTGTCCTAGTATACCTTTTTGTCCATACAGTTTTTTGGTGCTTCGCTTGAATCCATGTCTTGGTGGAGCTAAAGCAAACCAAGGTTTTAGAGGTTTTAGTTTAGAAAGAGTTGCTTTTCCTTCAGCTAGTGCTGAGCCAAGTGCTTCAGTACTAGCAAATCCAAGTTCTTTAAGATCAGTAGCAGTAATTTTCTGATAACCATCTTTTCTTGCTTTTTTATCAATGAGTTCTTTTGCTAAACTAGCATCTAATTCAATCCAAGACACATAGTGTTTTACTTTGTTTAACATTCCCAATGTATTTTCTTTAGCAGGTAAAATTGTAGCACGATATTTTTTATCTAATTTTAGCAAAGTCATAGTAGTAGTTGCCCAATAAGGACAATCAGCTTGACCTTTTATTCTAACTACAAGATATGCATTTACCATTTTATATCAACCCTGACTAAATGTCTGTTTTAGACAGTCCAATATAGCTTTAGAAGTAGAATTCATTGTTGGAGTAGAACCTTTTGCAGTTGTCCATGCATCTTTAAGACCTGCTAATTGTAATAGTCGTTTAATTTTACCACCAGCTACCAAACCCAATCCACGTGGAGCTGGAATTATTTCAATTGTAACACTTCCACCTTTGCCTCGAATCTTAAATGGAACAGAATGTTTTTGATCACATCTACATTCCCAACTGCCACACCCTAGTTTGATTGGACTTACATTAAGAAGAGCTTGGTTTGTTGCCTTTTCAATTGCAATTCTCATTTGTTTAGATTTTCCTTGACCTACTCCCAAGTAACCATTTTCATTACCTGTTGCAACAATTGCTTTGAATCTAGTAGATTGTCCATTAGAAGTCATTTTTTGAATAATACCTACATCAATAACTTCACTTTTCAAATCAGGTAATAATTTTTTAATGATACCAGCTTCTTGAATTCTTAAACCATCTTGAATAATTTCTTCAATAGAATTAATTTCTCCAGAAGCTACTTTTTTTCCTAAAATTGTTTTTGGGATCCAAGCCTCTTCTTCAGGTTCTCTTCTTGGTCGTCGAGCTTGTCCACTTGGTTTACCTCCACCATAAGTTTTTTGACCACCAGGTCCACCTCTGCCACCAGGTCCACCTCTGCCACCAGGTCCACCTCTGCCACCAGGTCCACCTCTGCCACCAGGTCCACCTCTACCACCAGGTCCACCTCTACCAGAGGGTTTACTTTGTGTTGTTTGACTCATTTCTATTTGACCTCACTATCAATAGCAGATTTAATTTTTGTAATATCATTTTTTACTGTAAGATGTTCTCCCTTAATTCTATCATCGGATGGGAATGTTTCTGAATCTGCTGGAACTTTTACACCAGCATCAACAACGCCTTTTAGTGCAGCTGCCATTCGTTGTGTGTATTTTCTGGTGCCAGTATACAAAACGGCATCTTTAGCACCATTACCAATAGCTTTCTTTCCAGCAAGATAACCAGTCAGATATGCTGCAGGTATACTTTTTCTCGAACCTTTCCAGCCTTTTTTAAGTAAATAATTTGAATGTGCAGATGCAATTACCTTATCTCCAGTCATACCAGGTTTTAAAACTTGGACTTGTGTATTTTCATTAGTAATATTGACTGTAATGAAATCACGTTTACCTATCAATAGGGTTCCACGTTTTTTGTAATTGGTCTTTTCCTCTCTTAGTCTTCTTAGGATGTTTGAATAGGCCATCTATAGAACACGAGTTTGAAACTGCACTTATATACGTTAAGCGCGAATTATGGAAGCAAGTAAAGCTTTTTGAGTATGAAGTCTATTTTCTGCTTCATCCCAAACAACAGATTGAGGACCATCAATTACAGATGATGTAACTTCACTTTCTCTTTTTGCTGGAAGACAATGCATAAAGATTGCATCATTTTTGGCATTACTCATTAAAGTTTGTGTGATCTGATATTTCGGGATAAATTTTTTGATTCGTTTTGGATCATTGTTATGAATTGAGGTATATGTATCAGTCACTACAACATCTGCATTTTTAATTGCCTTTAGAGGATCTGTTGTTAGATCAATATCAATAAACTTTCCAGATTCTTTAATGACTGTTTTATCAGGTTCGAATCCTTTTGGAGTTGCAATTGATAATTTAACATCAGATAAAGCACAACCGTAGATCATTGAATTGCATACATTATTTCCGTCACCTATCCAAGCGATTTTTAATCCTTTGAATTTTCCTTTTTTTTCTTTAATTGTCATAAAATCGGCCAAGATTTGACATGGATGAAAAGAATTGGACAATCCATTGATAACAGGTATGCTAGAAGATTGAGATAATTTTTCTAGCACACTGTGATCATAAACTCTTGCCATTATACAATTAGTATATCTCGATAAAGTTTTTGCAGTGTCTTCTATTGATTCACCACGTGACAATTGCATATCCTGTAATGAGAGGTTTATCGCATGGCCACCTAATTGATACATACCAGTTTCAAAGCTTACTCTTGTTCTAGTAGATGGTTTTTGAAAAATCATAGTAAGTGTTTTGTTTTTCAATAAAGGTTTGTTGCCATTTTTTAGTTCTTTTTTTAGAATAATAGAATAATCAATTAATTGAGCAAATTCTTTCGGGGTCAATTCCGCTAAAGTGAGTAGATCTTTTGTTTTGAGTTTCATTTCTTAAAGAATCCAAATACACCTCGTTTCTTTTTAGATTTTTCTTCTTCTTTATCTTGTTTGTGTTTCTCATCGTTAATTTCTTCTTTTTTAGATAAATGTTCATCAAATTCTGTTTTCTTGTCTGTTTTGGATTCTCTAGATTTTGGTCGTTCCTGTTTAATCCAATCACGAATTTTTGTACCAAGTTGAATTGCTTCATCATCATTTTCGGGTGGAGGAATATCATATAATTCTGAATAGTTGAAAATATCAGCATCAGTAATTCCCGCAAAGGGATCACTGACAGAAGAATCAGTTTTTGGTTTTGATTCTGGTTTTGATTCTGGTTTTGATTCTGGTTTTGATTCTGGTTTTGATTCTGGTTTTGATTCTGGTTTTGATTCTGGTTTTGATTCTGGTTTTGATTCTGGTTTTGATTCTGGTTTTGATTCTGGT